>JBNLEI010000279.1:0-36623 GCA_050304855.1 Methylococcaceae bacterium | reverse complement strand
TCGTCTAGAGGCCTAGGACACCGCCCTTTCACGGCGGTAACGGGGGTTCGAACCCCCCTGGGGACGCCATTTACTCATGGCATTTAAGCTCTGGCGCATATCCAAACATCCACTTTTTCTAAGCCTTCCCGCTTCAACGTTTTTGCCAATTCGGAAACCGTAGAGCCGGTTGTCATTACATCATCCAAAATGGCGACACTTTTATAATTGAGCGGCTTGTTCAGGGCAAATGCTTTCTTAATGTTTTTGCTGCGTTGGTTGGCTGAGCTGCCGATTTGGTGTTCGCTATTCTTGATGCGACTACAAGCATTCAATTCCAGCGGAACTTGTAATTGGCGGGATAACGTTTTGCCGATTTCTATCGATTGGTTGAAACCCCTTTCTCGATAGCGGGCGGGATGCAATGGGACAGGTAAAATACAAGCCGGGGTTTCATAGTCCGAGCGAATAATATGATCGGCCATTAGCATACCTAATAATCGCGCATTTTTGTATTGCTTACCGAATTTTAGGCCGGGAATCAGGTAACGTAAGGATTGTTGGTAAAGAAAAGGAGCGATAGTTTTATCAAAAGCGGGTGGTTTGCTTAAACAGCGGCCACAAAGTTGTGGTGAAGCGGTGATTGTTTCGAAAGGTTCTGCGCATCGGTAACAGCAATTTAGGTTAAGCGGTAGATTGGCGAAGCAAATTTCGCAAATGTCCAGATGCTCTTTGCCTGGGTGCCCGCATAAGATACAAGTGGGCGGAAAGAGTTTATCCTGTATAATATTAAGCCAATTGTTTACCATTTTTATTGATAGCGGTTGACGAATTATTGGGTCGGCCTCTTTACATACTGAATTTATTCGGAGATTAGCAGAATGTTATCCAACTCGGAAGCTGGAACTGTGAATATGATGATTCGCCACGATTGGCGATTGGATGAAGTCTTGGCTTTGTTTGCCTTGCCTTTTAACGATTTGATTTTCAAAGCGCAGGCGGTGCATCGGGAAAATTTCGATCCGAATGAAATTCAAATCAGCAGTTTGCTTAGTATTAAGACGGGTTCTTGTTCGGAAGATTGCGGTTATTGTCCGCAAAGTGCCCGATATGATTCGGATCTTAAGCCGGAAGCATTAATGCCGGTCGATGAAGTGCTGCAGGCTGCGCAACGAGCCAAAGACCAAGGTGCTTCGCGTTTTTGTATGGGGGCGGCCTGGCGTCAACCGAAAGACCGCGATATAGAAAGAGTGGTGGAAATGGTGCAAGGGGTTAAAGCGTTGGGCATGGAGACGTGTGTCACTTTAGGCATGCTCTCGGATGAGCAAACGAGTCGATTGAAAAAAGGCGGATTAGATTATTACAACCATAACCTTGATACATCGGAGGATTATTACTCCGAGGTGATTACCACACGGACCTATCAAGATCGCCTCGATACGTTAGACAGAGTCCGGAAGGCCGGCATCAATGTTTGTTGCGGCGGTATTGTCGGTATGGGTGAGTCCGAAGGCGACCGGGCAAAATTATTATTACAGTTGGCCAATATGCCTAAACATCCGGAAAGTGTACCGGTGAATATGTTGGTTCAGGTTCAGGGCACGCCATTGATGGGTACCGAAGAGCTGGATCCGTTGGTATTTATCCGAACAATCGCGGTGGCAAGAATTTTAATGCCGAAATCGCGGGTGCGCTTGTCTGCTGGCCGCAACGACATGAGCGACGAAATGCAGGCTTTATGTTTTCTGGCTGGAGCCAATTCAATTTTTTATGGCGAAAAGTTATTGACTACCGATAACCCGATGACCAATCACGATTTGGAGTTATTCGAGCGGCTGGGATTACGCTCGGGCGGTTCCAGTCACGCCGCGTAACTAAAGGAAAAGGCCAAAAGTGAATCGCCAAATCGGCGAAAGCGGTTTACATGACCATAAATTTTAACGAGGAGCTGGCTCATCTCAATAAGCAAGGCCTTTATCGTTACCGTAGAGTGATGGAGAGCGCTCAAGGCGTTGAGGTGAAAATCGATGGCCATAGGTTCGTCAATTTTTGTAGTAACGATTATTTGGGATTAGCCGCTCATCCTCAAGTTGTGGGGGCTTTAAAAAAAGCGGCTGACCTCTATGGCGTCGGTAGCGGTTCGGCTCATTTGATTTGCGGGCATAGCCGGGCGCATCACGCTTTGGAAGACGAGTTGGCCGAATTGACGGGTCGTTCGAGAGCCTTACTGTTTTCGACCGGTTATATGGCTAATATAGGTACGATTTCTGCTTTGATGGGTCGCCATGACATTGTGTTGGAGGACCGTCTGAATCATGCTTCGTTATTGGATGGTGGATTGTTGTCAGGAGCTCGCTTTAAACGATATCAGCATACTGATATGTCCGATCTTGAACATAAAATGCTCAGCTCAGGAAGGCGTTCGCTGATCGTGACCGATACTGTTTTCAGCATGGATGGCGATCTGGCTCCTTTACCCGAAATAGCGAATCTGGCTGAGATGCATAACGCTCTGCTGATGGTCGACGATGCTCATGGAATCGGAGTGTTGGGTTATAGTGGCGGCGGCGCTTTACAGCACTACGACTTGAGTGAAGCCGAAGTACCGATATTGATGGCAACGCTGGGGAAGGCATTCGGGACGTTCGGGGCATTTGTCGCCGGCTCCGAAGACTTGATTGAATACCTGATTCAAAAAGCGCGTAGTTATGTGTTTACCACGGCCATGCCGGCTGCTATAGCCGAAGCAACGCGAGTGAGTCTGAAATTGGTGCGGACCGAGGCATGGCGGCGGGAAAAGCTGCGCGCCCTGACCGAACATTTTAAAACGGGGGCTCGGCAGTTGGGATTGCCGTTAATGGATTCCGTTACTGCAATTCAACCGATCCTCCTCGGTGACAGCCGTAAAGCGACTGCATGCAGCGAAGCTTTGATGAGTCAGGGTTTTTGGGTGGGTGCCGTTCGTGCTCCAACGGTTCCTGCCGGCAAAGCCCGGCTAAGAGTGACTTTTTCTGCCAATCACGAAATTCATCATGTTGATGCTCTGCTGTCCGCGTTGGAATCACTACCGCTATGAGCCGAATCCATAAAGAAATTTACGGTAGCGGGGAGACGCTAGTTTTGATTCATGGGTGGTCCATGCATAGCGGGATGTGGAGGCCTTTTGCGCAGAATCTTGCGAAGCATTATCGAGTGGTTTGTTTGGATTTGCCGGGACATGGCCGTAGCGAAAAACTCGAGTCTTTTGCGTTGGCCGAGATTAGCGAAGTCTTGGTCGGAGCACTATCCGAAGCGCATTTTCATGTCCTGGGTTGGTCGCTCGGAGCTACAGTGGCAATTGAGATGGCAGGCCGTTTTCCAGATCGGGTTGCCTCACTCACGTTGGTAGCCGGTAATCCCTGTTTTGTCGGCAACGGACAGTGGCCTGGAGTTAATCCGGAAGTGTTGCAAACGTTTGCCGAAAACTTGAATCTCAATTGCCAAACGACATTGCTTCGTTTTTTGGCCTTACAAGTTAACGGACTCGATAACGGCAAGATTTTGTTGAAGCAGTTGAAGGAAGCTGTTTTGGAATGTCCCCCCCCGGAACAGGAGGTCTTGATGGGCGGCTTGGAAATTCTCAAAACCAGTAATTTGAAAGACTCGTTACGACAGCTTCAATGTCCGGTTCGACTCATATTGGGCGATAAAGATACCTTGATTCCGTTACAATGCGGTGATTCTATCAAGCGACTGAAACCTGAAACTCAAGTCGCTATATTACGGGGCGCCGGGCATGTGCCGTTTTTATCCCATCAACAAAAAATGATCGATTTGATGCTCGATTGGTTATGAATGCACTGGTTAAATTGGATAAGCGAAAGATACGCCAGTCATTCGCTGTGGCATCTGCTGGATACGATGGATCGGCCCGGTTGCAAAGACAGGTTGGGTTGGCGCTGCTTAATCGGGTCGATCGGGTGACGAAAAACGATATTGTCGTGGATATCGGTTGCGGTACCGGATTTTTGACCCGCCAGTTTTTGAGTCGATTCGATTGTCAAAAAATGTTTGCGGTTGATATTGCCTTACCTATGATAGCGGCGACGAGGCAAAAAACGATCTCCAATCGTTTGGCATGTATTTGTGCAGATGCTGAGAGTATTCCATTTGCAGAAGAGACGGTTGACGCGATAGTATCCAATCTTGCTTTGCAATGGTGTCATGCCTTGCCCGCGGTTTTTGAAGGCTTTTACGATTCGCTTAAAGAGAATGGAAGGCTGGTTTTTGCGACATTCGGCCCTTCCACTTTGCAAGAGCTAAAAATGGCCTGGGCAACCGTCGATGATTATAGCCATGTTAACGAGTTTTACGACTTGGCTCTCATCAAACGTTTTTTATCGGGGGCCGGATTTCAGCAGATAGAACTTGAGTCGATCACCTATCGGTGCGCTTATCCTTCAGTCATGGCATTAATGAAGGAGCTTAAAGGATTGGGTGCTCATAATGTCACTGTCAATCGCAACAAAAAGCCGACGACCCGTTCGCAGCTACAACAAATGATGATGGCTTATCCTGCGAACGGTTTTGAAATCATCGCCAGTTATGAAATTATTTTCGCAACGGCTAAAAAATATGGCTGATCAAGGTTATTTTATTACCGGTACCGATACCGGAGTCGGTAAGACATGGGTGACCGTTGCGTTGATGCAGATGTTTAAGCGTCAAGGTCTCAATGTTACCGGGATGAAACCGGTTGCGGCGGGGTGTGAATGGAGACAGGGGCAATGGATGAACGGTGATGCGCTTTTGATTCAGGAAAATTCCTCTTTGTCGTTGTCTTATCGACAAATTAATCCTTACGCATATGAATTACCGGTGTCGCCACATCTGGCCAATGGGGGCGTGGATGTCGATCGTACGCTCCTATTGCAGATGTTTGGTGATTTAAAGGATCAAGCAGATATAGTGATGGTGGAAGGAGCTGGAGGCTGGTTATCTCCGTTAGACAATTCGATGGATAATGCTAAATTGGCAGAATTACTGGGTTTACCGACTATTATAGTGGTTGGTATTCGCCTTGGATGTATCAATCAGGGCTTGTTGACATGGCGAGCTGTTGAGGCTTCCGGTTTGAATTGCCGTGGTTGGGTTGCGACGATCGTCGATAGGGATATGCAGTTTGTCGATGAAAATATCGCTTATTTGAAAAAAAGGATTCGGGCTCCATTGTTAGGTGTTTTACCTTATCAGGAGCATGCCGATTTTGAAGAGTTATCTCATTTGTTTTCTGGTTTTTAGGAAAAAATTGATATAGATCAAAATTGTCGGACATAGTCCGGGGATAATAGCCGCTCCACAATAAAAATAATCCGGAGGAAAAGAGATGGCTTTAATAACCTGGACAGCTGAGCAATATGGCACAAACGTCGCTTTCGCCGATGAAGAGCATCAAAAATTATTCGGCTTGTTGAACACATTATACGATCAAGCGACAAGCGGAGCGGCTCGGTCTGACGTTGGGGCTTCATTGGATGCGTTGATTAGCTTTGTAGTGGATCACTTTGCTCATGAAGAGAGAGAAATGGAGGCTAAAGGATTTGCCGGTTATGCCGCGCATAAAGCCGAGCATGATGCACTGGTTGCGACATGTGCGGATTTGCAAACCAAATTCCATGCCGGTGAAGCGGATGTGACGGATGAAGTCGGGCAGATGGTAAAAGGCTGGTTGGACAATCATATTCCCAAGTTCGACAAACCCTATGGGCCTGCACTAGGCTGAGGTTATCGGCAGTTATTTTACCTTTAATTAAGAGTGTTGAAGGTCTGTGAGAGAAGATGCTCACAGACCTTTTTTTATGTCTTTTATTGTCGAGAAATTAAAGCGCGGCTAGCCTATAAAGAATTGATAGGTTAAAATTTCACAGTTTATTTGTGATAATTGGAAGTAAATGGAAAAAACAGTCTGTTTTTTGGAAGGGGCGGGCTGGTTTTAGATTACGACAATGTTACGCATACAAGTTTATAACTACTTACGAGGAGGCTGCTCCGTGAAAAAAACTAAGCAACTGTTCGCAGTTCTGGCCCTTACGCTTTTAGGTTTAGGGTCAGTTCGTGCGGATTATGCCCTCAATATGACCAAGGGGGTTACACAGATCAGTAACGATCTTTATGATCTGCACATGCTTATTCTGTGGATCTGTGTATTTATAGGTATCGCCGTATTCGGTACCATGTTTTATTCGATTTTTCATCATCGCAAATCGAAAGGACATAAAGCTGAGCAGTTTCACGAAAATACGACCGTCGAAATTATTTGGACCATTATCCCTACGCTGATTCTTGTGGGAATGGCGATTCCTGCAACAAAAGCCTTGGTTGAGCTGGATGATGTTCAAGAATCCGATATGTCGATCAAAGTAACGGGTTGGCAATGGAAATGGGAGTATGAATATCTGGATAACGGAATTCATTTTTTCAGTAGCTTGGATGAAGCTAGTAACAAAGCTCGCCAGGTAGGTTCCGATATTGATCCTCGTTCGGTTCCGAATTATCTGTTGAATGTTGATCATCCGCTGGTGATTCCGGTTAATACCAAAATACGCTTTCTGTTTACCGCGGCCGATGTGATTCACTCCTGGTGGATTCCCGAACTGGGCTGGAAAAAAGATACTATTCCCGGATTTGTCAACGAAGCCTGGACTTATGTAGAAAAATCGGGTACTTATCGCGGTCAATGTACGGAATTATGCGGTAAGGACCACGGCTTTATGCCGATTGTAGTCATCGCGATGGAGCAGGATGACTACAACAATTGGGTGGAAGAGCAAAAAGCGTCGGCTGCTGCTGAGGCCAGCGCTGCAGAAAAAGAGTGGAGTCAGCAAGATCTGATTGCTAAAGGCGAAAAAGTATACGCAAATAACTGTTCCTCTTGTCATATGGCGGACGGTGCCGGTATGCCGGGCACTTTCCCTGCACTGACAGGAAGTCCGGTTGTGAAGGGTGACATGAATGCACAGGTTGACCTGATGCTGAACGGTAAAGGTATGATGCCGGCGTTTGGTCAAATGCTAAGTGCCGTCGATTTCGCAGCAGTTGCTACTTATATACGTAACGGATTGGGCAACTCAGTTGGCGATTCGATTCAACCTTCAGCCATTCAGTCCAAACAATCGGCTATGCCTGAAGAAGATGACGATGAAGATTAAGCCTAGTCAATCGATGGTTTTTTCTTCAATAGCTAATCTTTCCAAAATTAAGAGGTATTAAATATGTCTGCTGTAGTAGCTGAACATGATGAACATCATGATCACGGCCCTGCCAAGGGTTTTTTAAGGTGGATCATTACCACCAACCATAAAGACATCGGTACGTTGTATCTGGTGTTTGCGTTGGTGATGTTTTTTGTCGGCGGCACCATGGCTTTGGTTATTCGTTCAGAATTGTTCGAGCCGGGCATGCAATTCGTCGATCCGCAGTTTTTTAATTCAATGACAACCATGCATGCACTAGTGATGGTTTTCGGTGCTGTCATGCCTGCATTCGTGGGTCTGGCTAACTGGATGATTCCGATGATGATCGGGGCTCCGGACATGGCGTTGCCGCGAATGAATAACATGAGTTTTTGGATGCTGGTAGCCGGTGTATTGTTACTGGCCAGTACTCTGTTTATGGAAGGCGGAGCTCCCGCCGCCGGATGGACCCTGTATCCGCCTTTAGTATTACAAACAGGCGATGCGTTGCCGTTCGCGATTTTTTCAGTGCATATGCTGGGTATATCATCGATTATGGGCGCGATTAACGTCATTGCGACCATTTTTAATATGCGCGCTCCTGGCATGACCTTGATGAAAATGCCGTTGTTCGTTTGGACCTGGTTGATCACTGCTTTCTTGTTAATTGCCATTATGCCGGTATTTGCCGGTGCGGTGACGATGCTGTTGACCGATCGTTTCTTCGATACCAGTTTCTTCGATGCAGCAGGTGGCGGCGATCCGGTTTTGTATCAGCATATTTTCTGGTTCTTCGGCCATCCTGAAGTCTATGTCATGATTCTGCCGACATTCGGTGTGGCGTCGACGATAATTCCCGTTTTTGCGCGTAAGCCATTATTTGGTTACTCTTCGATGGTTTATGCAACTGCGGCGATCGCATTTTTATCTTTCATCGTCTGGGCTCACCACATGTTTACCGTGGGTATGCCGACTGCAGGCGAACTGTACTTTATGTATGCGACGATGCTGATTGCGATTCCTACCGGTGTGAAGGTATTCAACTGGACAGCGACTATGTGGAAAGGCTCGATGACTTTTGAAACGCCGATGCTGTTTTCGATTGCCTTCGTGGTTCTGTTTACGATGGGAGGTTTTACTGGTTTGATGATGGCGGTTGCGCCGTCTGATTTTCAATATCATGACACTTATTTCATTGTTGCTCATTTCCATTACACCTTGGTTCCCGCATCTATCTTCATTTTGATGGCTGCCGGTTACTTCTGGCTGCCTAAATGGACCGGCAACATGTATAACGAAAGAATCGGTAAGCTGCATTTTTGGCTGTCCGCTATTTCCGTCAATATTCTGTTTTTTCCACAGCATTTCCTTGGATTAGCCGGTATGCCTCGTCGGATTCCGGATTACGCGGTGCAATTTGCCGACTGGAATATGATTTCCAGTATCGGTGCGTTTATTTACGGTATCAGCCAATTGTTGTTTGTTTACATTGTGATCGACACGATCAGAGGCGGTACCGGTGAAAAAGTAACCGACGAAGTTTGGGAAGATGCCAGTAAGCACAGTTTGGAGTGGACTTTGTCTTCACCTCCTCCTTATCATTCTTTCACCACGCCACCTGAGAAAATTCCGACTGAGCATTTTTAAAGGTTAGTGAGAGAAAATTAATGAGAAACCTTGCCTGATAATAGGCGGGGTTTCGGATAAAATTATGGACACGAGAAAAAAGAATATTCTGACCGCCGCAATTTTGATTGCTATAGCAGTAACTATATATGTTTTTTCGGTCATTCGGGCCTTGTCGGAATGACTGAAAACATCGGACAAAAAAATACCAGGCTGGTGATAAAGCTGGTAGTGATTGTTTTGGGGATGTTCGGTTTCGGTTATGCGCTGGTGCCGATTTACGATGTGTTTTGCGATATTACGGGCTTAAACGGCAAAACAGCCGAAAGTGCTATCAAGGAAGTGCAGTATGAGATCGATTCGTCGAGAGAGATGACTATTGAGTTTATCACCTCTTTGAACGAATCGGCGCCGATGGAGTTCGGCACTGAAACCAATAAAATGAGAATTCATCCTGGGCAATATTATACGGTGAATTTTTATGCGGAAAATAAGACCGATATGCCGATGGTAGCCAGAGCAATACCGAGTGTAACGCCTGGACTGGCAGCAGAATATTTAAAGAAAACGGAGTGTTTTTGTTTTTCCGAGCAAAGTTTTGAACCGCATGAAAGAAAAACCATGCCGGTTCGGTTTGTGATAGACCCGGCGTTGCCGGAACGGTATAAAACCATCACACTCGCATATACTTTTTTTGATAACACTGAAACTTCAGTAAAAAAACAAAGATAGGGGAAGGTTATGTCTACAAATGGCGCTTATTACATCCCGCATAAGGCGGTATGGCCGGTGATCGGTACCGGTGGTATGATGACTATGCTGGCCGGTTTTGCAAATTATCTGAACGGTTCTTCCATCGGGCCGACGATGATGGTACTCGGTTTGATTCTGTTTATTCTGATGCTGACAGGCTGGTTTGCACTTCAAGCCGGAGAAAGTGAGTCTGGGATGTACAACCATGGCGTAGGTATTTCCTATCGCATGGGGATGATGTGGTTCATTTTTTCCGAAGTGATGTTTTTCGCCGTATTCTTTGGCGCACTGTGGTATGCCCGAAATCTCTCGGTAGACTGGCTAGGTGGTATCGGCGAGGGTCCCGGTCGTTCCACTCAGGAATTGTTGTGGCCTTCTTTCGAGGCCGTTTGGCCAACCAATGGTCCAGGTAATATTGGTGGGGAATTTGAACCAATGGGGGCTTTCGGTTTGCCTTTTCTCAATACACTGTTGCTGCTGACCAGCGGTGCAACCTGTACTTGGGCGCATCACGGCTTGTTGGCAAAAAATCGTGACCAATTAATCAAAGGTCTGATTGCCACGGTAGCCTTGGGTTTCTTATTCGTGGCTTGTCAGGCCTTCGAGTATTACGAAGCATACCACGAAATGGGTTTGACTTTGGGGTCTGGTATTTACGGATCGACCTTTTTCATGTTGACCGGTTTTCACGGTTTCCATGTTTGTGTAGGTGCGATCATTTTGTCGGTCGTTTTGTTCAGAAGCTGGAAAGGGCACTTTACCCCCGAAAACCACTTTGCATTTGAAGGCGCGGCTTGGTACTGGCACTTTGTTGACGTAGTTTGGTTGGGTCTGTTTATCTTCGTTTATTTGTTGTAATCATTTAACAGGCTGGAAAAAAGCGCGCTCGGCTGAACGCGCTTTTTTTTTGTCCGCCGATTGCGTTAGCTCGTTGGCTGCGCTTGCGAGCCAGGCGAACTTCAGCGGAATCAAGATTTAAGGCTGGGTTTGAGATTGCTCTTGTTGTTGATGCATTCTGACGCCTATGCCTTCCGGTTTGATCAATCCAAAGGCATAGGCCAAAAAGATCAGGATAAATAACAGAATGGACAAAACGATCCGATAGGTTAAGGCTTTGGCCGTTTTATGCGATTGTTCATGATTTTTTCTTTTAACTAAATGAAACAGAGCGGATCCCAGATTGAACACAATTAAAAGAAAGGCGATAACAATGAAACTTTTTATAAGCATGACAAATTGGCGGAAAAGCAAAATTGCCATTCTCGGTTATCGGGATTGAATTGCCAAGAGTCATCGATGAAAAAAATTACGGTTTCACTGGGGGGTAGGTCTTTTGTCTTTTCCATTGGCGGCTTGATTGTCTATCTGGTGGTGTTGACTATTCTATGCTCATTAGGGCGCTGGCAGCTCAATAGGGCGGAACAGAAAACGTTATATTTGCAACAACTCGAGGTTGCCGGTCGTGCCGAAGCGATTGATTTAAACCAAATTCAGCATAGAAAATTACAGTTTCTTGAATATAAAACGGTTTCGATTTCGGGACAGTATGATGAAGCCCACCAGATATTAATCGATAATCAAGTCAAGAACGGCAACCCCGGTTATTTTATAATGACTCCTTTTCATCTGGACGGAACAAACAAATCGGTGTTGGTGAATCGAGGTTGGCTACCTATGGATAGGAATCGCTCCAATTTGCCAGATGTTACAATTGATAAATTGAGTGTTATCGTCAAGGGAAGAGTGAATCATTTTCCTTCGGTTGGACTAAAGCTGGAAGGCGCCGATATTCCTACTTCTTCTTGGCCGGCAGTCGTTCAAGTCGTCAATATCGGAATTCTGTCGAAAAGACTCGGATATTCATTGTTGGATTTTCAAGTCGAATTGGATGCTGCGATGGCGGATGGTTATGATCGGGACTGGCAAAGCATTTCAATTATTCCGCCCGAGAAACACGTTGCTTATGCCGTGCAGTGGTTCGGGTTGGCGTTGACTTTAACGGTATTATTTATTTGGTTTAGCTTGAAGAAGTGATGAAGAATCAACAGCAAAAAAATCGCAGAATCATTATGTCATTGTTTGCGATGTCGATTGTTCCGTTTTTAATTGCCTGGTATTTGTCGATGAATACTTCGTGGATAAATACCTTAACCAATAAAGGCGAATTGATAACCCCGCCGGTGACTACGGAGCTTGCCGAATTTGTCGGTTACGATCAATTTTCCCAAGGCAACATGAGTGAATTAAAAGGGCACTGGGTATTGGTCAACGTCATTTTCGGAGATCGTTGTAATGATGATTGTTTGAAAGCTATTCATAAAAGCAAACAAATACGATTGATGATGAACAAGGATTTGACTCGGATACGCCGGCTCACATTATTGTTGGATGATGTCGATCAAGCGATTGCGGCTGATTGGTGGCGCGATGACACACGTCTGCTCAGATCGAAACCTAAGCCTTCTTTGGCAGCTAAAATTGCACGAATTAGGCAAGATCAAACGTCTGACGGCATATTGCTGATTATGGATCCTCTTGGAAATCTGATGATGCAATACGAACCGGGGTTCGATCCGTATGACGTGAAAGAAGATTTAGGCAAATTACTCAGAATTTCGCAAATCGGTTAATAAAATGTTTAGAAAAATTGCTCTTTTCAGTGCCGTGTTAGCGCTGTTCGTCATTGTGTTAGGTGCCTACGTCCGTTTGTCAGACGCAGGTTTAGGTTGCCCTGATTGGCCTGGATGCTACGGTAAAGCTGTAATAGGTGGAGATGCCGATTTCAAAGCGCATGCCGAAAGTGCGTTTCCCGATGCGCCGCTCGATACAGCCAAAGCTTGGAAGGAGATGACGCATCGATATGCAGCCGGTTTGTTGGGAATATCGATTTTGGCCATGCTGCTGCTTTCGTGGCGCCAGAAACAATGGCGAAATACTGCAGTACTGTCGACCGGCGGACTGTTGTTGCTAATCGCGGCCCAAGCGGCATTGGGAATGTGGACGGTGGCTTTAAAAGTGATGCCTCTGATTGTCACGCTGCACTTGTTACTGGGCTATCTGACTTTTTGGAGCATTGCCTGGATTTATTGGCGGGTGGATCCGGCTCTGACGCTGACTGACCAACGAAACCTCGGTTTGCGCGCGCTGACCTACTTGGCAATGTTAGTTTTGTTGGCGCAAATCATTCTGGGCGGCTGGACCAGCACCAACTATGCTGCGCTTGCGTGTTCCGACTTTCCTCGTTGCAACGGTGAGTGGATACCGGACGCCGATTATCGGAGCGCTTTAAATTTCTTTTACGGTCTGGAAACCGGATACAAAGGAATTTTATCTTTTCAGGGACAATTGGCTGCGCATTGGTTGCATCGGGTCGGTGCGTTGGTTAGCTTTATCGTCCTGACTATTGTGATGCTGTCTGCAACATCGGGATATCGTTCAAGGAAAGTACGTCGTTTCGGAATGCTGCTGAGTATTTTGCTGCTGATACAAATTACCTTGGGCATTTTAAATGTACGGTTATCGTTGCCGTTATGGTCGGCCGTCGCTCATAACGGCTTCGCCGCACTGTTAATGTTGCCATTGATCGCTATCAGTCTGTATGCACGTTATAACACTGGGGAAGAGATAGTACCTCAGTTAAAGGAAGCTAAAGAGGGCGTCGCAGAGGTAGCGGCAGTCGAATTGCGGGCCGAAGAGGTTTATGTAGAACCCGAGCCGGAATCGCTATATCTGCGTTTGAAAAACCAATTACACCGCACTCGTTCCGGATTAGGCGGCGTTTTGGCGTCATTGCCGCTGGCGCACAAAACTATCGATCAGGATTTGTTGGAGGAAATCGAAGCCAATTTACTGATGGCCGATGTCGGAATCGAAGCGACCGGCGATATTATTAACCGTTTGACCGACAGCTTGGAACGTCATCAGCTCAACGATGCTGAACAGTTGACTCAGGCACTAAAGCAGGATTTATACGACATGCTCAAGCCCTGCAGTCAGCCGTTGGTGATTCCCGAGCGGGACGGACCATTTGTTATTCTAGTCGTAGGTATTAACGGCGCCGGTAAAACCACGTCCATCGGAAAATTGGCTAAACGACTGCAAGTTCAAGGGCACAGCGTTATGCTAGCGGCTGGCGATACGTTCAGGGCAGCGGCGGTGGAACAACTGCAGACATGGGGAGAAAGAAATAATATCCAGGTTGTGGCCCAGCATACCGGCGCCGATTCGGCTTCGGTTATTTTCGATGCAGTTCAATCCGCGAAAGCCAAAGGTGTGGATGTATTAATTGCCGATACCGCCGGCCGTTTGCATACTAAGTCGAATTTAATGGAAGAATTGACTAAGATTAAACGGATAATGGCAAAATTGGATGAAACGGCGCCCCACGAAGTGTTGTTGGTGCTTGATGCCGGCACCGGTCAGAATGCCTTATCACAAGCCAAATTATTCAACGATGCGGTGAGTTTGACTGGGATTGCGCTCACCAAGTTGGACGGAACGGCCAAAGGCGGAGTGATTTTTGCGTTGGCTAAGCAACTGGCGGTACCGATCCGTTTTATCGGCATCGGCGAGGGCATTGACGATTTACAGGATTTCGATGCCAAAACTTTTGTGGATGCATTATTTGTAGAGGATTGATGCTTAAATTCGACCATGTCAGTAAACGTTATCCCGATGCCGGCGACGCATTGACGGATGTTAGTTTCCACTTGGCTCGCGGCGAAATGGCTTTTCTAACCGGCCATTCGGGAGCCGGCAAAAGCACATTGCTAAAGCTGATTGCCATGATGGAAACCTGTAGCAGAGGGCAAATTCTGTTGGACGGTCAGAATCTTAATCGGATCAAAGAGCGGCAGATTCCTTATCTGCGTCGCCATTTAGGCCTAATCTTTCAAGATTATAAATTGTTAACGGATAGGACTGTCTTCGATAATGTCGCATTGCCGTTGGTCATTTCCGGTTACGGCCAACAAGATATTGCCAGAAGGGTCAGAGCTGCGCTTGATAAAGTCGGTCTGTTGGGCAAGGAGAAAAAATATCCGTTGGCATTGTCCGGCGGCGAACAGCAAAGGGTGGGGATCGCTCGTGCCGTAGTGAATAAGCCTCGGTTGATTCTTGCAGACGAACCTACAGGTAATCTGGATCCGGAGCTATCGGCCGAAGTGATGCACTTGTTTGAACAGTTTCAACAGGTGGGTGCAACCGTACTGATTGCAAGCCACGATATCGATTTGATTAACCGCATGGGTTATAGAGTGTTGACTTTGGATCATGGCCATTTAATAAGGGAATAAAAATGACGAATAATGCAAAAAAACAAGCCACTCATTCAAGGGCCGGTTTTCTTGATAAGATCCATGCTTATTTGTTCAGCCATGCTCATGCATTGTTTTCAAGTCTTGGGCGCCTGATTAGATCGCCTTTTACTTCGATCATGACCGTGCTCGTACTCGCGGTTACAATCGCTTTGGCCGGCAGCTTTTATTTGTTGGTGAATAATGCGCAGCAATTGACCGGTAATTTGGAATCGAGTAATCAGATTTCGCTTTTTTTAAAAATTTCGGTTTCGGATACGGCGGGTAAGCAATTAGGGAAACGGATTGCCGAGAACAATCAGGTCGCTGAAACCAAGGTTATTACTAAAGCGCAAGCGATGGAGGAGTTTAAAGCCAACAGCGGATTCGGCGATGCACTAAAAGCTTTGGAGAGTAATCCTCTGCCCGTTGTGATTCAAGTATTGCCGAAAGATACATTGAATGAAGAGACGGCGGTTGAGCAGTTGATGCTTGAATTACAAAACTATTCGGAGGTCGATTTTGTACAAATGGATATGCAATGGATCAAGCGACTTCAGGGCATAATGCAGCTCGCCCGGCGTGGCGTCACATTGTTAAATATTTTATTGGGTATGGCTGTTATTTTTATTACAGGCAATACTATCCGATTGGAATTACAAAACCGGCGGGAAGAGGTGTTAATTGCCAAGTTAGTGGGGGCAACCCATTCGTTTGTACAAAGGCCGTTTGTTTATACGGGTTTGTGGCTAGGTTTTTTTGCCGGAATTTCGGCTTGGTTGATTATTACCTTGATACTTTTAGTTATGGAAAACCCACTGGAAAAGCTTTCCTCGCTGTACAGCGGTAGCTTTCATCTTCTCTATCTCGGTTTTGGCGAATCCATTTTATTATTGTTGTTTTCCTCATTGGCCGGAGCCTTCGGAGCTTGGGGTGTTTTGCATTACCATCTAAAACAAATTAAGCCACAATAACTTTGAATGCCTGTGAATTTCAATTTATTTGGCATTATTCTGATTCGATTTCAATAATTCGTTTCTTCTCTGTCTCCGGTCGGCAATAAAAGCTCGGCCGGGATCCTAGAATCCTCTGAGGTTGGGTACTATATCTCGCATCATTAAAATTTCAACGGCAACGGAACTTGTAAATTTATTAGCACTCTTATTGCATGAGTGCTAAAATTCTTCAGAAGCAAATAATTTAGGTGTGAATATGAGTAATGCATTAGCTTTACCAGTCAGCTTGACCGTTGGAACTTTCGATTCCTACCTGAGCGCTATAGGACAGATTCCCAAATTGAGCTCAGAAGAGGAGCGGGAACTGGCGCTTCGTTACAGAGATATGGGAGATCTGGAAGCGGCGCGCCAATTGGTAATGTCAAATTTGCGTTTTGTCGCCCATGTTGCTCGAGGTTATAGCGGTTACGGCTTACCGATGGCGGACATTGTGCAGGAAGGCAATGTCGGGCTCATGAAAGCGGTAAAACGTTTTGACCCCGATATCGGAGTACGCTTAGTGTCGTTTGCCGTGCATTGGATCAGGGCCGAGATTCATGAGTACGTGATTAAAAATTGGCGTATTGTCAAAGTGGCGACCACCAAAGCACAGCGTAAGCTATTTTTTAATCTGCGGAAGTCTAAAACCGATTTGGGATGGTTGTCTAAAGGCGATGCGGAGGCGATTGCTGAAAACCTGGATGTCGACATCAAGACGGTTTATGAAATGGAAAAACGTCTTGACGGGCGTGATGTGGCTTTTGATTTACCTGCTGATGACTCCGGTGAAGATAATATCTCTGTTCCAGCCAGTTATTTGGAGCAGCATGGGGCCGATCCTGCTTTACTACTTGAAAATGCCGACTGGACAGGCCATAAAGAAGATTTGTTGAGTATGGCAATGGCCGAGTTGGATGAGCGTAGTCAGGATATTCTTACCAGTCGCTGGTTGTCTGAAGAAAAAGCGACATTGCATGAATTGGCAGAACGTTATAACGTGTCAGCCGAACGCATCAGGCAGCTGGAAAAAAATGCCATGAAAAAACTGAAAACGGCGGTTGTTTTGGAGGCCTGATAATTTAAAAAAAGATTTGGCATGTAAATTTACTTTGCTATAATAGTCGCTCTGCCGAGGTGGTGAAACTGGTAGACGCGCTGGATTCAAAATCCAGTTCCTTCGGGAGTGCCGGTTCGATTCCGGCCCTCGGTACCAGACGAAAGTCCGGAGAAATCCGGCAAAGACCGAAAACCCGCAGGCTATATGGCTTAGCGGGTTTTTTATTGTCCTGCAATCTCTTTTAAGGAGCGTTGATATTCGCTCTTCGTGACGGTACCTATTGGAAATGGGTCGGAAAATACCGTCAGATGCAACGTCACGTCGCATACCGATACCGCAATTTGAAACCAAGTCATCTGATAAGTCTTTTACACAGGCCGATACTGTATATTTTGGAAGCGGAGCGTTTGGCGGAACCAATATTTTAAGTCCCTAATGGCCATGGGCCGGTTGTTTTATCGAAATCGAAGCCTCAACGAAGGCGCGGATTTAATAGAAGAAAGTCTCCCAAGACAACTTTAACTCATCTGAGAGCGCGTGACCGAACTGCGATCAGTATCCTGTAATGTGGTCTGATCGCGCAGAGGGATGAAGCGAGACCGGAGAGTTAGATATACTCGTAACCGGCTAATTTTTTCCGCTTGATTGAGGCGGGATGCTCAAAAACAAGCTTTTTTACAATATATGGATGCACTTTGGCTTATTTTATTGCTATTAATTATGAGAACAGTGATTAATCTCGTAGTTCCATGTAACTGATGGGTATATTCCTATAAACTCAAGCATAGCAGTGCCTCCCGACATACTTATAGTAAAATTGTTGCTAGGTACATTTTGCTCAAAACATCTCCTAGTGCCGCTTAGATCGAAAATACCGAGATCAATTTTTGAACCCTGCGACGTATTTCTTGATGTCACCCAGAAAAAGAAAGTACCTGTAGAATCTCCTTTAATGAGGAGATTCTGAGAAGTTGAAGTGGTTGTTTCATTAAAAAGAAATGAACCGTCGCAGAGATTAAAAGCCATGAAGCCGTCGTTTTCTGTGGTGTGTTGCCAGTCCGCGGCGAAAATACCTCCATTGCTTGAAAATGTAAAAATGAGGGGCGGAATTCCCACGCTATGAAAGCCTCCCAAGCTCGAACAGTTCACTAAATCTACGAAAGCTATTCCCGACAGATACTGAAGAACTGCACGGGCTCCGGTTGGATCGCGCTGAATCCGTCCGGGTACCTCACTAGCTGGGATATTATTTATAATTCTGTTTGGGTCGGAAATGTCTGTAAGCAGAACACCGCCCTGAGGTCTTGCTCTAACCCCGCAATTCGGTGGTGCAAAAGTTACGGAGAAAGGGGTCGATGTAGTTGTGTAACCCTCACCAGAAGTTGTGAAGGAACCCGATCCTACGCATTGTGGAACAAGGGATACACGATCGGTTAAGTCACCCTCTGAAAAATTAAGCCGTCCTCGGTTTGATAGTTCAATAATTCCAGAAGGAGTGGCTTCTGAAGTCAAATCCACTCCGCCGGGAGGTGCTGCTAAAGGAAGGCTTATCTCGGCTACGACATTTGTATCGTACAAGATATTTAGAGGCGATGGGGAAACATTTGGTAAGCCTTCTATAAGAGAAAATGACTGTGTGCCCGCTCCTTCGACGGAAATATCGTAGTTCCCTGCAGGATTTTGTGGCACATGAAACTGTAGCTCCGATGAGTTTACAAATGTTGTAAATACGCTCCTGTTGTTAAACCTTACACTGTGATTATTCGAAAAGCTGCTACCATTCACTCTGACAAGCGTACCTACAATACCATCAGTTGGCGTAATAAAATTTAAGGAGGGTGGGGCTGGATTAATTGACTGATTGTATGATTTTGTATCATTGCCCAGTCCCCAATTTACATCCACTGTAATCACACAAAGTTGTTGAAGTCCCGTTAGATTATTGGGGGCAGTCCATTGCGGGTTAGGCGAGGTGGAATCGGTTAAATGTCCATTATTCGGTAGATTAGGGCAATCGACATCCCACGCATAAGTTGTTCGGAACAAACTGCGAATAGTCACTCTAAGTGCAACTAAGCCACCTGAGTTTACTGGATTTGGAACGGCGGTTATTTCCGATATCTGAACAAAAGTCGCTAAAATTATTAAAGTTACGATGACGGGGAGTATGTAATAAATTCGATATTTCATGGCGTTATCTCTAGCTATTCTGTTCTTACTAGTCAATCACCTTGAAAAATCTCTCAAATGCCCCTTGCATTATTAAATAAAGAGACGGGTATTAACGTGTTCGGCTGTATAGGGGTAAGAATTTAACGACATTTCTTCAGCATCTAGTGCTGCATGACGATGATACCGAAAAACGGACCACTCAGTAATTCTTCAAGGGTAATTAGCTTATACACTAGATTTATTACCTAAAACAATGCGTTTTTTAAGTTCTTCTTTTCTTAGGACATTGTTCTTACCTGTTGTTACTCTGATTCCTGATCAAACAGAACGCGTATATGAAGATCAGCTGGTATAGTCGATGGAGACTGTTGCCACCGATACGATGGTCGAATATGAAATGTTGATAATCAGCAAAATGGGGTCGCTTGAATGGATTTAATCCATACTAATCCATCCTTAATTTCAAGGCGTTTTGACGTTTAGGGAGTTTAAGCTAGAGACATCATTCTTGACGATTAATTAGGGAAAAGCTTATGTTAACGAAATTTTCATCAAACTTGTTCTGCGAAAAGAACGCTAGTCACTGAAAGGCTGAGCTAGATAAACCAAATAGGGTGAGGTGAGTATGGGAGAAAAGGTTGAAGCCAAATACGCTGCTGAAGCATACGAGCTGTTCCGACTCTTTGAACGGTTTGGTCGGTCCTTCTATGGTTTGTTGTTAGCTCAGATAGGGTGGCTTTTCCTGTTATTGCTCGCGTCAAAAATCGTTGGCGATAAAAATGGCCCGCCGGCATTGGCTTTTCCTGTTCTGACTTTTGATTCACCCTATGTGGCATTCCAAGATGTGAGGCTAGCTGTTGTTGCAGTTATGGGATCGATCATTATAGGGATTGGTTGGGTATTTTACAGTCGCCTCCATCATTACATCGTGGCGCCGACAATGCAGATATTGTCTTGGGCTATCAAATGGCTTTCTATTCCTTTATTTTCCCTCATTGTTTTACTAAATGCTGTTTTGTTGCCGATTACTTGGCCTCTTGAACGCCTCCTTCTTCGCTTAAAAATGGGTAGGAACAAAATTCGCTGGATCGATGAATTTCATAGTAATAACCCCCAAGCGGATGCCGAAGTCGCATACAAAGGCATGGTCGATGAATTGACGAAGAAATACGGTGACAAGATTTTTGAACGATTAGCGATAGAAGAGATTCCTTTTACGAGAGATAGTTTGAGGAAAGCGGCCTTTATTCCGCTGTCTGCTTTACTGGAAAGGACGCAATCTTATGGTCGAATTGGGATAGCTCCCCTTATGGCCTATTCATATTTAGAAAACTTCCAGGCTGCGAAGACCCAAATCCAGGTGTTTGCCGTAGCAATCGGAAAGATTTATTCCGTTCTGAAGGATATTTCCGCCGCTAATCATATGCGATTTTACGATCTCCCTTCTCACGTGAAGGTTAGAAGCCATCAAGAAGCCGCTTGGGTATGCCGTTATTTCGGGTTGGATGTATTGCTCTGGGGTAGCTATCTTGATGAGTCGAGTGAAATGATTTGGATGAACATCTACTCTAGGTTGGATCGGGATGCGCAAAAAGAAGAACGAGACAAAATGGGATTTCAGTTCCAATACAGCATATTCCCAAACACGGTTGAAGTTGATACGCCCGCTTTGGTTTTTCCTCAAAAAGCCCATCGACAAGCCTATGTGGTTCTTTTGGTAGCGATGCTCCAGGCTCTGAAGGGACGTGCAGTCCTGCATAAGCGACAATGGGCATCATTCAAGTACTTGGATCAGTTGTATCTTTCGTCGGATGATCTTATAGACAAACTTGTGCTTGATCTTGTAACAGATGCTTTGAGAGTACTACCGAATGAACCGCTGACAAGTGAGATATTTCCGTCCGCTAATGCCCAACTGGTTGAAATAGCCGGAAAATGGGTGGGGCACCAGTTTGCTGATAGATTTGGCGATCGCGACGACTCCCTGTGGGACACACTCGGTCAGCAGAAGGTCGCCGAACAACTTTATACAATCGCAGAAAAGTGTTCACTTGTGTTGCCGGAACGATCCGAACACTTCTATCGTTTAGGTGCTATAGCTTGTATGTTGCAAGATACGGAAAAAGCTATTGCTCATTTCAAGCGGGCCGGTGAGCTCGATTCTCATTCGACGAAAGTTCACCATATCGGAGCTCAAGTTAAAGCTGAACAAGAATTGGAAAGTAAAAAAAACGACGAACTAACGCTCGCCCGTTTCGCAACTCATGCGGCTTGCGCAATTAATACTGGGAATGAGTTTTCTATTCGGCAAATTAAAGAAGCAATGGAGATATCTTCAAAAGTAGGGCTTTTTAAGCTTAGGGAATCGATGCCTGTTTCAATTTTAGTAATACAAAAGATGCTAGAAAATAGTCTGCAATAAGAAGGGCGCATTATGGAGGGAATAGGTTTTTCAGGCTAATAAATGTTAGGCATGTAGGCACGGAAGCAACTTTTTAAAATTTCATTCGCTTTTAGTCGGAAATTTTTCCATTTATCGATTTGTCATAGGTGAGGTGATAGTATAAGTTATCGCAAAAAGTTACTGTAGAACTTTTAGGGAGTTGTTCTAATCCTGTTATTCTTTCCATTTGGTTCTTAGTTCTATAATTGAACCGATGTTGGCATGCGGTTTCGATAGCATGATCGTGATTGCGATATGTTCGATTGCGCTGACGACATAAATAAACACGGCCAAACGGAAGGGCCAGGCCGTGTCGACCAGAAATAAAGGGTAGATGCTTAAAGCAATGGATGCTGCGGCAAGTTTCGATAGCCACGTGTGATAAAAGGTGTGCGAGCCGAACTTGATGTGGCTGACAATAGCCGGCACCAAAAAACAAGCGATAATCATATAAACGTAGATATCTTCGCGATGGACAATATCGCGCCATAACCACCAAGTTCCGAAACCGATAGCCAGATACGTCAGCAAGTCTGCCCAACTGTCCAATTTCGCCCCGAAATCCGTGACTTGCTGGGTGAGTCTTGCTGTTACACCGTCTAAAGCATCGGTCAGAAAAGCGACTGCGAGTAAACTCAGAAATGCATTTCCATAACCGAACCAAGCCAGCCACAATAAAATCGGGGCGGCGAAGAATCTGAAACCGGTTAATAAATTGGGTAATGTTAATCTAGGATGAATTTGAGCCAAGTTAAATTGCATGATTCTTCTCCATTTGAATAATGAACTGAAGAACACGGAAAGCAGGATTCCGATTTATGCTAAAAAATGCGCAGAAAAGTTTAGTGGCTATCTTTCGCAAAAGGTTAAATCCAATGCTGAATTTTGAACGTGTGAATGCAGAGAATAATGAACGACAGGCAAAAAAAATGCGGTTGAAAACCGCATTGATAAAGTTTTTAGGATATATGCTCTGAAAAAAATTGTCCTGTTAAGGAGCGCATTTAAGAGTTGCATATATTTTAGTCATAATATTGTTATTTCGGAATGTGACAAATCGCCGCGTGACATATTGTCGCATTCAAAAAGTAAGGTTATTGTCTATTTTCAGCAATAAAATTACTGATAAGAGCGAATTCATCAAGTGTAATCGATTCCGCCCTTAAATTCGAATTTATTTTCAACGCATCGAGCTCGGCTTCGTTAAGTAGTTTGTTTAGCGAGTTTCGAATGGTTTTTCTTCGCTGAGAGAAGGCTTGCGTGACGACTTCATTAAGCGTTTTGATGTTGTCGACTGCAACGGGCGGATGCGGATAAGGGGATAATCTGACAATAGCCGACATGACTTTAGGGGCGGGATCAAAGCTTTCCGGCGGGACTTCGAATAAAAACTCAGTGTCGCAATAATATTGCATCATCACGCTTAAGCGACCATATTTTTTACTGCCGGGTTCGGCACAAATTCTATCGACGACTTCTTTTTGTAGCATGAAGTGCATGTCTTCGATGCAGTTGGTGTTTTCCAGCAAATGGAACATTAACGGAGTGGAGATGTTATACGGCAGATTACCGATAATTCTCAGTTTTTCATTACTTGCTGCTAAGGACGCAAAATCGAAACTCAGGGCGTCTGCGCTATGGATCGACAAGTTAGGGTATTGCTGAAATTTGTCGGTCAAATAGCGCACCAGATCTCTATCTAGTTCCACGACATCCAGTTTGACATTTTCTTTTAACAGCGGTTCTGTCAATGCGCCCATGCCGGGCCCGATTTCCACCCAGTGCTGGGTATCTGCAATCTGAATATAAGACAAGATTTGGGCGATGATACGGTAATCCTGCAGGAAATTTTGTCCAAAACGTTTGCGTGCTTTATGCGTCATAAAAATTTAACTTGATTGGCTGTTTGCCATTTCCATTGCTGTTTGAACCGCGTACTGCAGACTACCGATCTCGGCTTTTCCGCTTCCGGCCAATTCCAATGCAGTCCCATGGTCGACTGACGTGCGGATAATCGGTAAGCCTAGCGTGATATTGACCGCATTACCGAAGCCGAAGTGTTTGAGAACAGGTAGTCCTTGGTCGTGATACATCGCCAATACGGCGTCGGCAGTTTCCAAATATTTCGGGGTAAACAGCGTATCGGCGGGTAATGGCCCATGAAGATTTAGTCCTTGCGCTTTTAGACGGGAGATCACGGGAGCAATGACGTCAATTTCTTCCCGGCCCAAGTGGCCGTTTTCGCCGGCATGGGGATTCAATCCGCAAATCAGAAGACGGGGATTACGGATGCCGAATCGTTGATGTAAATCCAGGTTTAAAATTTCAATCACCTTGCTGAGCGATTCTGCAGTGATCGCTTCGCTGACTTTGGCTAGCGGCAGGTGAGTCGTTGCTAATGCCACTCTTAAACCGGGCGTCGCTAACATCATAACCGGATACCCGCCGGTTATCTCAGCGATAAATTCAGTGTGGCCGCTGAATTGAATACCGGCATCGTTGATAATTCCCTTATGCACCGGCGCGGTGACCATGGCATCAAATAAACCGCTGAGGCATCCGGTCGCGGCTTGTCTGATGGATTCTAAGACTGAACGGCTGTTACGCCGATTTAATTGGCCATGAATGCAAGTTTCGGCCAGTGGTACGGGTGACAATGTGATTGTTCCAGCCGGTTGAGGGGATGCTGTTGTATCGGAATTGAAATAACGGATGGATATCGGCAGATTCAGCTGTTCAGCCCTTTGCCGCAACAGTTTAGGGTCGGCGAACGTGACGATTTCGCAATCATAAGATTGCTGGGCGAGCTGAATGCATAAATCGGGGCCGATTCCGGCCGGTTCGCCGCTGGTTAATGCGATACGTTGAATGCTCATGTAATCGATGCAGGATGAAGATCAGGGAAGAGATAAGCGAAATAAACTGCTATATTGTTCGATCTAGACGGGCGTATGTTCCTGACAGATTTTTTCACTGTCTTCCGGCGACAGTTTTTCGGTGGTCAGTCGGCAATAAAAGCCGTTATCGCGGGTACTGAAATATTTGCAGGTTTTACACATGCCGAAAGAGTGGGAGTTGTTGGCTTTTTGCAAAGCGGTCAAGGCCTGAGCGATGATTTGATCGCCGCTCAAATCGGATGATTTTTCATGAAGAATCGATAGGGCTTTATTGAATAGTTGTGTCGGCCTGGCTTCCTCCAATATGTCCCTTCCTTTCGGAAGTAGGGCTAAATGCACCATGCGCTTATCGGATTGGTCCGGAATCTTTTCGATATAGCCTTTCTTTTCCAGGATAATAATGGATTGAGAGACGGTTCCTCGGGTCATTCCCAGAAAATTAGCCGTAGCGGCAGGCGTGTCGCTGTATTTGTTACACCGCGACAAATAATTCAACAGTTGAAAATGGACGGGTTGTAAGCCGAGCTCTGTGCATTTTCGTCGTTCTTCAGTACGAATTAATGCCGCCATGCATTCAATCAGTTCGTAAATATCGGTTTTATGCATAGCTTATATTCTATTCGTGTGGTTATGTATTGACAATGATAAAGAGGATACGGTAAATTGATATCGAATCGAAATCATTAGATTCTCTGAAATTACGTCAGACTTTAGTCAGAATGGATGTTAAGCACTTAACCGGTAGTTTATACTACCGGTGTTTTTTATTATAGTGGGCTGTTCATAAATTGCAGATACGTTCTATATGGTTTTGAAATTTAAACTAACGTATCGGGTTTTATAGCCGATAAATTTTTTCCGGTTTTGTAATGGAAAAGATTAAGAAATGACTCTCTTTGTGAGGGATTATGAAATAGAAACCAATCATTTTTAACGACCGAATATTAAAATTCGGAGGTTAAAAAATAATCCAGACTGGATGAAATAAAGAAATCATCTAAAATATCGATTCAAAATTAATTGTTCGGGTGACGGGAATCAACATGAATATAACGATAAAACGACTGAATCAATCCATATTGGCAGGCGCAGTTTCAATGCTTCTGTCATCCGGTTCTGTGTCGGCGGCTTCCGATACCAACGCACATCAGTTGTACCAACAAAACTGTGCAAGTTGCCATGGCTCTGATCACGGTGGCTATCTGGCACCGGCATTAAATGCAGAAACCTTAAAGGGACGTAGCCCGACTGCGTTACGCAGCTTGATTATGACCGGCAGTTTCGAGACCTTGATGCCTCCTTTTTACGGACGCTTGTCGGACGATGAAATCCGTGCCTTGGTTAAACACATTCAAGTGACACCCAAATTGCCGAATCCAGAGTGGACCATAGAGGACATGAGAAAGTCCTTGAAAGTTTTTGTGCAGGACGAAGGCTCTCTGCCTAGTGCGCCGACATATAAGATTGATCATATCGATAATTTGATCGGTGTCGCGGCGCGGGGTAAATACGGCCGTGGCGGCGGTTCAAAAGCGGTATTTATCAATAGCAAAACACACGAGAAAGTCGGTGAAGTTGCGACCGGAACGGCTGCGCATATCATTGATTTTAATCCAGCAAACCCCCGGTGGGCCTATGTCAAAACTGACACCGCCGAAATTTTCAAGGTCGATTTGTATTCGATGCAAGCGGTACGTAGTATAAAAACCGGCTACAACGGTCCGGGAATGGGGGTTTCGCGCGATGGCAAATACATTATGGCTGGCTCATTTGTGCCGCATAACGCCGTAATCCTAGATGCAGAAACATTGGAACCGCTAAAAACCTTCGAATTGGAAGGAGTCGATCCGGACGGCAAGATGGTAACCTCCGATTCCGGTATGGTTATCGGCACGCCTTATGCTGACATTTTCGCGATTGCTTTGGAGAATGCCGGACAAGTGTGGGTGGTCGACCTGAAAGAGGGTTTTCCGGTCACAAAGATCAAAAATGTCGGTCGGCATTTACACGATGCCTTTTTGACTCATAAGGGCCGTAAACTCATGGTTGCGTCTTATGATGACAGCATCGTGACGGCAATCGATTTGGAAAAACGCGAGATCATCAAAAAATTGCCGGCCGGATGTGTCCCTCATGTCGGGGGCGGTTCGGCGGTTAAAGTGGACGGACGTACTTTGGGGTTTGGTACAAATTTCGGTAGTTGCGACAAAACCGTCGTCAGCGTCTGGGATCTTGATACCATGGAAGTGGTGAAACAGGTTCCTGTTTCCGGCGGTACCGAATCGCCTGCAGCGCATGCTAATGCACCTTATGTGGCGGTCGATATCATTACCAAAGACAGAAGGGCGCGGACCATTCAACTGATCGACAAGAAAACGTTGGAAGTTGTTAAAACGTTGGATGTCGGTGGCCATGCTTATTTTCCCGAGTACAGCGCGGACGGTCAATATTTGTATGTTAGCGCTGGATACAGTGGTGACGAGGTAGTGGTTTATGATTCCAAATCGCTGAAAAAAGAGGCTTCGTTGGAAATGGAAAGTCCGGCAGGTATTTTTTCTCGCGGTCGGGTTAAGTATATGACGCGGGGGTTGTCTCCTGACGAAATGGAGTAAGCGGATGATCAAGAACTACTTTTTGTTGGCAGTGTTGACTGGTTTATTGGCGGGAGTTCCGGCTCAAGCGGCCAGTCTCTATGCCGGTAAATCCAAGGCCGCTGCTGTCTGTTCGCAGTGCCATGGTATCCGCAATCCCAATGAAGGAGCGCCTTTTCCGCCGTTGGCCGGCCGTGATGTCGAATATCTTAAAATGGCGTTAAAGCAATATCGCGATAAATCCCGTGTTTCCGATATCATGAATAACATTGCCGGATCTTTGAGCGACAGGGACATTAATAATATTGCTAATTATTATGGTCGACTCGCACCTTAACGAATGAGAAGTTTGCTTTTGGCGATGGCGGTATTGGCTTTATCGGCCGATGCCGTCGGTGCCGAACCGCCTAGCAGTGATAGGCAGCAGGAATTACTCAATTTACTGAAACACGATTGTGGTTCCTGCCACGGCCTCACTTTTAGAGGCGGTTTAGGACCGGCGTTATTAGCAGAAGCCATCGCCGATAAAGACGACGCAGTTTTGTTGCATACGATACTGAATGGTAGGAAAGGGACGGCGATGCCGCCTTGGCGCGACTTTCTCAGTGAATCAGAGGCTCAATGGATCATCAATTATTTACGTCGATACCAAAACGTTGATTAATCTTGTGTTCCGACCCGTCTTGAATATTGTTTCTTCGGATTTGATTCCTTTCTAAAACGGCCTATATCCCTATGTTGTTGTCTCGTATTTTCTTAATGACGTTATATTTAAGCTTAGGAACTGCCGTAGCTGAATGGCGAGCCAGTGGCGATTTGGGAGTGGTGATCGAGCGGGAGCGGGGCAGTGTGTTGGTCGTGAACACCAGTCGTAAAACCGTACTGAGCCGAATTGATGGATTGGGCGACTTATCTCATGCTTCTGTTGTTTTCTCACGCGATCAGCGCTATGCCTATGTTTTTGGTCGAGACGGCGGTCTCAGTAAAATAGACTTGTTGCAAGATAAACTCGACAATCGCATCGTTCAAGCCGGCAATAGCATTGGTGGTGCGATTTCCCAGGATGGTAGCTTGATCGCGGTTTCCAATTACACGCCCGGCGGTGTCAAAATTTTTTCAGCCGACACCTTGAAATTGGTTGCCGATATTCCGGCGACTTACGTTGACAATAGGCAATCCAAAGTTGTCGGTTTAGTCGACGCTCCCGGCCAGCGTTTTCTGTTCAGTCTATTCGATGCCGGCGAAATCTGGTTAGTCGATATGCGAGATCGGCATAATCCAGTCATTCAGAAATTTAAAAATATTGGAAAACAACCGTATGACGCTTTGTTGTCTCCCGATGGCCGATATTACATTGCCGGCCTATTCGGGGAAAGTGGTTTGGCATTAGTCGACTTATGGCAGTCTGAGCTGGGAGTAGAACGTATATTGTCTGATTACGGCAAACAGGACGATCAGCTGCCTGTCTATAAAATGCCTCATCTGGAGGGATGGGCATTAGCGGGTAATTATTTGTTTGTGCCAGCGATCGGAAGACACGAGGTATTGGTAATTGATAAGCGAGATTGGCGCTTGTTTAAACGAATTCCGGTGATCGGACAACCAGTGTTCGTCATGTCGCGACCGGATGGCAGACAAATTTGGGTTAATTTTGCCTTTCCGGATAACCGGTATTTGCAAATTATCGATGTCAAAGATTTTTCCCTGATAAAGACGCTTCAGCCGGGTAAGGCAGTTCTGCATATGGAGTTTTCTCCCAGAGGCGAAGAAGTGTGGGTTTCAGTTCGTGATGAAGACCGAGTAATGGTGTTCGATACCGACAGTTTTACAGAAAAGAAAAGATTCTCGGCGGAAAAACCGAGTGGAATTTTCTTTTCGTCCCGCGCTCACCAGATCGGATTATGATATGTTGAGTTCGTTGCATAAACAGTTATTAAATGATTTTCAACGGGAATTCCCGCTGACGTCAAGACCGTATCAGGCTATTGCCGATTCGCTAGGTGTGACCGAAGAAGAGGTATTGTTTGCTCTACAGGAATTGAACGAACGGGAGTTAATTAGTCGCATCGGTCCGGTCATTCGACCGAACCAGATTGGCAAAAGCATGTTAGTAGCAATGGCGGTTCCCGAAAACCGTTTGCAGCAAGTCGCGGACTTGGTTAATCGTTATCCGGAAGTCAACCACAACTATGAACGGGATAACCGCTTTAACCTGTGGTTTGTCGTGATTGCCAATGACGATAGACACTTGCAAAGCGTCGTCAAACAAATAGAGCGGGAAAGCGGCGTTAAAACCATGCAACTGCCGTTATTGGCAGATTATTTTATCGATCTTGGTTTCGAAATGAATCTTAACGATGGATGCAATTGATTTCCGATTAATTGAGGCGACGCAAAACGGGTTGCCGATCAGTGCCAGGCCCTACGCGGAAATAGGTGGTATTTTAGGTTTGAGCGAGAAAGAAGTGATTGCCCGCCTTGCCCAACTTAGGCAGCGAGGACTGATCAAGCGTTTAGGTGTTGTGGTCAATCACCGGCACCTGGGGTATCGCGCCAATGCGATGGTGGTCATTGATGTTCCTGATACTTTGGTTGATCGGGTCGGCGACCGTGTCAGTCGGTTCAGCTTTGTCAACTTGTGTTATCAGCGGCCAAGGCAAGGTGAGATGTGGCCCTATAACTTATATTGTATGATTCATGGTAAAAATCGGGAATCGGTATTGCAGCAACTGGAACAATTAATCGATGGTTGCGAATTGCGCCGATTTGCAAGGGAAGTTTTGTTCAGCAAGCGCTGTTTTAAACAAAGAGGGGCGTTTTATCGACCGATGGTCGAACGGGATGTTGAAGTTGCCGATGGATGAAATCGACAAGCGCATTATTAATCATTTGCAGAATGGGTTTCCAGTTTGCGAGTCCCCGTATTTACAGGTGGCGTCGCAATTGGATATCAGTGAGCAATCGTTAATTCAGCGCTTAAAAGCATTGCTTGATGACGGCGTATTGACTCGATTCGGCCCTTTGTATCATGCCGAACAAATGGGCGGAGCCCTGACTTTGGCGGCTATGAAGGTCCCAGTCGATCAATTTGATGAGAATGCGAACATTATCAATGCGTTTCCCGAAGTCGCTCATAATTACGCGCGCAATCACGAATTGAACATGTGGTTTGTGTTGGCTACCGAAACGCCGGAACAAATCGACCGGGTTATCGAGCAAATTGAACGGCAAACCGGATTGAAGGTTTATAACATGCCTAAAATCAAAGAATATTTCGTTAACTTGAAGCTGGAAGCGTGATGACTATCGACCCGATCGATCGTCAGATTATTAAAGCTACTCAGGCAGGCTTGCCCTTGGTGGCTGAGCCTTATCAGGCAATTGCAGGGCAACTCGATTTGTCAGCCGAAGAAGTGATGGAAAGAATCCGTGCCATGCAAGCGAATGGCGTTATTCGCCGCATCGGCGCAGTGCCGAATCATTACAAACTGGGTTACCGTTTTAACGGCATGACTGTTTGGAATATCGTTGATGAAAAAATCGATGAACTGGGCGCTAAAGTCGGCCGGCTGGAATTTGTCAGCCATTGTTACCACAGGCCCAGGCATTTGCCGGAGTGGCCCTATAATCTGTTTGCTATGGTCCATAGTAAAACCGAGCAAGGCGTGGAAGATCAAGTTGCCGAGATAGCGGTGTTGTTAGGCGAATTTAATTTAGGCCATGAGGTTTTGTACAGTACGCGAATCCTGAAAAAAACCGGTTTCCGGTTAGGACGTTGATATGTTTCGGTTAAGCCAGTATCTACGAGAAGTATTGCAGCCGACACCATTGGCGCCGGCACGAAAACCTTCCGGGCCGGTAGTCATTTGGAACTTAATTCGGCGTTGCAATTTAACCTGCAAGCATTGTTATACGACTTCGGCCGATATTGATTTTCCTGGCGAATTATCAACGGAAGAAATATACCGAGTCATGGATGATTTAAAGGATTTTAAAGTTCCTGTATTAATCTTGTCCGGTGGCGAGCCATTGCTGCACCCGGATATTTTCCCGATTTCTCGACGAGCTAAAGAAATGGGATTTTATGTCGCGCTGTCTAGTAACGGTACGTTGATTACTGCAGAGAATATTGATCAAATCGCCGAAATTGGTTACCAATACATTGGCGTCAGCTTGGATGGTGTCGGTACTACGCATGACAAGTTTCGGCAAAAGGCAGGCTCGTTTGCCGATTCAATGGCCGCAATCCGTTTATGTCGGGACAAAGGGATTAAAGCCGGCGTGCGTTTTACATTGACCCAAGACAATGCCAGAGATTTTCCGGCTATGCTGCGCCTGATCGAGGATGAAGATATCGACAAATTTTATTTGTCGCATTTGAATTATGGAGGGCGTGGCAACAAAAACCGTAAAGATGATGCGGCTTTCGCAATGACCCGCGAGATTATGGATGCTTTGTTTGCAGCATCTTTGCGCTGGGAGCGAATGGGAATCCGGCGAGAAGTAGTGACGGGAAATAACGATGCCGATGCTGTGTATTTTTTACATTGGGTCAGAAAACACTTTCCCGATAAGGGCGAACATATCCGAGCTAAACTGGAGCAATGGGGAGGGAACGCTTCCGGTGTCAATGTCGCCAATATCGATAACTTAGGTAATGTGCATCCGGACACTTTCTGGTGGCATTACGGCCTGGGGAATGTGCGAGACCGCCTTTTTTCGGATATTTGGCAAGATACCTCAGACGCATTGATGGCCGGATTGAAAGCGTCACCCAGACCCCTTAAAGGGCGTTGCGGCACGTGTTGTTTTCAGGCAATTTGTAATGGTAACACCCGGGTTCGGGCGCAGCAGATTTATCAGGATCCTTGGCGGGAAGATCCGGGGTGTTATTTGTTTGATAAAGAGATTTCAGGATTTTAGGTTTAAGCGTCGTTCAGGTTTTCACTGAGACCGTGAAAACCTGAAATAGCCGTGACAATTAGCCTTTACCTGGGAGCATGCCAACTGTGCCGGGCTTGATTCGTTTGCAGCTTACAACGACATCTTCTAGATGACATCTTTGCAGCCCTTGTTCTTCGCTGCATTCATTACACGCGACTTCGCCGTTGCTTTTCACTTCTTCGACATGCCAGCCATAACCTTGCGTTTGGCAGAATTTTTTACTGAACCGTTTGATGTTGTATGGTTTAGCTGCGCTCGTTTTAGCTTTCTCGGGCGCTTCGCATTTTGCGGAAGGCAAGGTGTTTGCCATCAAATCTCGATAGATATATTCGGTGGCAATACCAGGAGTCGAAAAAACGGAGGCAAAAAAGAATAAGAAAAATACTTTAGCTTTCATAATCATATCTCTAATTAAGTTTGTGACATTGGAAAATCTGGCGCTATTTCAGCACTCTGATATTCATTAATCTAAGCTCTTCATTCTGTTGTTCTTTAATCGGGGCGTATTTTTCGTTTTCGCTTTTTTTAACAACGATAATGACGCTGATGGCGATGATGGCAATGAGAGCGATGTAAAGAATGGAACGATCTTTTTGTTGAACTTCTGACATAGTTAGCTCCTAAATCTATTGATATCGAATCGATACATTATTAAAGAACCGAATCAAAGTCAAGAAGTATCGAATCAATACTTAGGTGAGCGAGCGCTAGGTGTGCTGGGAGAGTATAAGTTGCAGCTAATAGTGTTTACTGTTTTCGGGCTTCAGCTGAAATATTGCGTTGCGGCGGAGAGCTGTTTCGTCCGCTGAATTTATGCTGATCAGTTTTCCAGGGACGCGACGACACGGCTAGCGCAGCCATTAAAGTCAATAGCAACCAGTCCCGACCAATCAGGATTAACGCCGTCCAGCCATAGTCGCCGTATGGGGTTTGGAGCTCATGAACGATATCGCCTAGTAAAATGATCGACAGAACGAAAGGGATAAAATAACGTATCAAAAAGCTCCAGCCCGCGCCTAGTTTAATACTAGAAATGGCGTTGATGTGGCGGCGCAGAGACGGTAAGTGAAAAACCCACCCGATGATAAGGCATTCCATAATGCCGACTAACATCAATCCGTAATGAGTGATGAAATGATCGACTATGTCGAGCCATAATAAGCCCGCTTGGCTGGTAAAAACGATGCCGCCCAGAAAACCCAGAATGGCAATAAAAGTGACCAATAGTTTACGGTTGATGGCGAACTTATCGATCATCGCGGAGACGAAAGCCTCCATAATTGATATCGCCGAGGATAATCCGGCGACAGTTAAACATAAAAAAAATACCGCGCCGAAAAGATTGCCGCCGGGCATCAGGCTGATGGCCTTGGGATAGGCGACAAAGGCAAGCCCTATACTTTGAGCGACGACATCAGCTATTGCCTTACCTTCGCTTTGCGCCATGAAGCCCAGGACAGCGAAAACGCCAAATCCGGTTAAAATCGAATAACCGCTGTTGATCAGTGCGATGATGACGGCGTTGCGGGTGATATTGGTTCTCTCCGGCAAATAACTGGCATAGGCAATCATAATGCCGAACCCCAGACTGAGCGTGAAGAAAATTTGGCTGTACGCGTCGATCCAGACTTCCGGTGTAGTCAATTTGGAAAAATCCGGGGTCAGATAAAGTGCGATACCTTGATCGGCGCCTTCTAGTTTTAGCGACCATAACACCAGGGTTAGTGTCAGTATCAATAACAACGGCATCAAAATCTTATTGGCCAGTTCAATGCCTTTTTGAACACCGCGATAAACGATAATCCAGCTGACTAACCAAACAACGATCAAACTGAATAAAATGGGCGATCGAATTTCACCCAGCTCGCCGGGGGTATTGTTTAGACGGAGAAATTCATGAAAAAAATAGTGATTCGGATCGGATCCCCATTGCAGGTCGAAGGAAAGCACAAAATAGTTCAGGCACCAGGCGATGATTACGGAATAGTAAAGCTCTATGCCGAACATAACGAAAATAACTGACCACCAGCCAAGCCATTCCCAGCGTTTATCGATTTTTCGGTAGGCTAGCGGTGCAGAGCCGATTCTTTCGTGGCCAATGCTGTATTCAAGGATCAGCAGCGGAATGCCGGCTGTCAGCAAAGCGGTAAAGTAAGGGATTAAAAACGCTCCGCCGCCATGTTCGTAGGCTAGATAACTAAAGCGCCAGATGTTTCCTAAGCCGATTGCCGAGCCGACAGCGGCTAGTAAAAAACCGAGTTGTGTATTCCACTGCGCTCGCGCCATTGCTTTTCTCCGTTTGCTATCTATCAGTAATTCTGTAACTTACGGTATCATAATGCAAATTTTGAGTGCTTTCTTAATGGGGTTGGTAACGGTGGAGATAAATTTTGGCTTGACTCGGATAAACCAAGTTTATATAATTCCTAGGATAATTTTCCTATTAAAGAAGTAGGTTTTAACTGGGAAGCTTAGCTACTTTGTTTCATTTGACCCCTTTATGGGGTTTTTTATTTTGTGGACGCAAGTAAAACAAGCGCCAGGTTAATGAGTTGTTTATGGAAGAGCCGGAGGCTCTTTTTTTTTGTGTGTAAAAAAGCGAGGCCATAATGAAACAGGCTCCGGAACATTTGGTCAATTTGATTGAGCCAATTGTCGAAGGTCTTGGTTACGAATGCGTCGGTATCGAATATAACCCGCATCCGCAGCACGGATTGCTCAGAATTTATATCGATAGCGAAAACGGAGTGATGTTGGATGACTGTACGAAAGTTAGTCATCAGGTCAGCGGTGTATTGGATGTCGAAGAGCCTATTCAAGGAAATTACAATTTGGAGGTATCTTCGCCGGGAGCCGACAGGCCGTTTTTTAAACCGAGTCAGTTTCAGAAGTTTATCGGCAGTACTGTCACCGTAAATTTATTCAAGCCTCTCAATAAACGAAGAAAAATTACCGGTCTGATTCAAAAAGTGGAAGGCGATAATATCGTGCTTCAGGAAGGCGATCAGGTGTACGAAATACCATTTAAAGCTATGAGTAAGGCCCGATTGGTGCCTGAATTTTTACTCAATAAAGGAGTTCGCAGTGGCAAATAAAGAGATTTTATTGGTAGCAGATGTTTTCGCTAACGAAAAGGAAATTGATAAAGAAATCGTATTTCAGGCAATTGAGTCTGCACTGGAAGCTGCGGCTGTAAAAAGACACGAAAATCGGATCAAAGTACGCGTTTCCATCAATCGGTCTACTGGAGATTATGTGACCTATCGCCGTTGGGAGGTTGTCGACGCCAATGATGAGATCGATGGCGATGTCGAATTTCCAGAATCTCAAGTATTGCTGGAAGTGGCGAGATTGGATAATCCTGATATTCAGGTCGGTGACTATGTGGAAGAGGAAATCGAGTCGGTAGCGTTCTGTCGGATTGCCGCCCAAACAGCAAAACAAGTCATTATCCAAAAAATCCGCGAAGCTGAGCGTAAAAAAATTGTTGAAGCTTATAAAAGCAAAGTGGGCGAGTTAATCACCGGCGTGGTCAAACGATTGGAAAAAGGTAGTGTTTATCTTGATTTGGGAGGCAATGTCGAGGCTTTTATTGCGCGCGAAGAGATGATTCCAAGAGAGTCGATTCGCATGGGCGACAGAATCAGAGGCTATTTGAAAGACGTTCGTTCGGAGCCTCGAGGACCACAATTGTTCGTGAGTCGAACAGCCCCGGAACTGCTGGTTGCTTTATTTCGTTTGGAAGTCCCTGAAGTGGGAGAGGGTATGATCGAAATAAAAGCGGCAGCAAGAGATCCGGGTTCCAGAGCCAAAATTGCTGTTAAAAGCCATGACCCTCGGTTGGATCCGGTGGGTGCGTGTGTTGGCATGCGCGGTTCAAGAGTCCAAGCGGTTTCCAACGAATTGTCCGGTGAGCGAGTGGATATCGTTCTGTGGAACGAAAATGAGGCGCAGTTTGTGATCAATGCTATGGCACCGGCTGAAATCGAATCGATTGTGGTAGATGAAGATAAACATAGTATGGATCTGGCGGTTGCTACTGATAATTTGTCGCAAGCCATAGGCCGAGGTGGTCAGAACGTGCGATTGGCAACAGAACTCACAGGATGGGAATTGAATGTGCTGGACGCCAGTGCTGCTGATAAAGAGCATGATGAAACTGCCGCTGAAACGAAGCAAGTGTTCATTGATCAATTGGATGTGGATGAGGAAATTGCCGATATTCTGGTGGAAGTCGGATTTAACAATATTGAAGAAATTGCCTACATACCGGTTGACGAAATGTTGGAAATCGAAGGCTTTGACGAGGAGTTGGTCGAAGCCTTGAGAAGTCGAGCCAAAGATGCTTTGTTGATTAGCGCGATCGCTTCGGAAGAAAAGATAGAGACGTCGGAGCCGGCTCAGGATTTACTGGAAATGGAAGGGATGAATGAAGAACTGGCGCACGAAATGGCGGCGAAAGGTATTGTCACCATGGACGATTTAGCCGAGCAGTCGATCGACGACATTCTGGATTTTACCGGTATGGATGAAGAAAAAGCGGCAAAATTGATTATGAAGGCCCGTGAACCTTGGTTTGCGGACGAACAGGGTGAATAGGCAAGGGGGGAAAGCATGAGTGAAAAAACAGTACAGGAATTGGCCAACATTGTCGGAATTCC
>JBNLEI010000278.1:0-5732 GCA_050304855.1 Methylococcaceae bacterium | reverse complement strand
GCGTATTTTTCTAAAGTTTTCTGACAAAAATACCCAGTCTGGCAAATTTTTGATCGTTATTCGAGCTTGGGGAACCGATAACGCAGAAAACTATTGTCATTCCAGTTGCGGTAAAGAACCAAGCCAAACTCAAACAAAACCGGCTCGGTTTTATCCTTTGTTGTCCGTAATTATCTTAAGAATCGCTAATTTTGCATTTTTAACCCACATCAGTTGTTGGCCTTATTTCCGAAATAGCGTTATTAAATCCGTCTTAAGGAAAGGATTTGTAAGGGTGGCGCAATAAACATCGCACCATTTTTCATTCGATCAACACTTTCTTTTTACCTATTCGATTTACGCCTCTTATATTGATTTAAATAAACATAACAACGGGTATCAGATCATAGGTAAAAAACTGCCGATAGAGTTTTTTGCGATTTTTGTACAGTTTTATACACACATTAATTTTGCTACACTGAGGCCATGTTATCGGCCCCGTCACGTCATTCGCAGACAAGTCCCGCTTTTTATAAGCCTCTGAAATATAAAAACTATATAATATTGCCTTGATTACCGACAATTTAACATTTATGTAATAAAAACCGACACTAAGACGCTAAATTCATACGCAATCCACAAAGTTATCCACAACTTCTGTGCATAACCCGATTTTTTTCAATTAATCATGAGACTTAGCTTTTTTTCTTCCAAACCGACTCAATAAATGATGGCTAAGTTAAAACCCGAGCTTGCGCGGATTTGCAAAGTTGCAGTTCCAGTGCCATTGAACCGCATATTCGATTATCTATTGCCTGAAACCATCGATGTGAACGGGCTAAAGCCCGGTTTGCGGGTCAGCGTACCCTTCGGTAAAAGCAACAAAACCGGCGTGTTAATCGAAATTTGCCGACACAGCGATATGCCGACAAACCGTTTAAAAACCGTTGAAAGCATTCTCGATCAAGAACCGCTGCTGTCAGAAGGGGATATGGAGTTGCTCCGTTGGGCCGCCCATTACTATCATCATCCACTGGGCGAAGTGATGGCAACAGCATTTCCGGTTGCATTACGCAAAGGTAAAGCAGCGCTCCTTCAGCAAGAGAAAGCTTATTGCCTCAGCGCAAAAGGTAAACTGGTTAACCCGGCGCAACTGAAAAGGGCACCGAAGCAACAAGCCCTGCTGACACTATTTCAAAGTGTCGAAGCCCCGCTGGGCGTTTCGGCGTTAAACGCTTGGAACAGCAACTGGCGCAGCACGCTGAAAGCATTGTTAGAAAAAGAACTGATCGCCGAATCCAGTAGTCTCAAACCGCCTTCTTCGACCACACTCAACAAACAAGCTCCGCTGACCGCGAATTCCCAACAGCAAAAAGCGATCGACAGCATTTGTTCTAAGCTCGGGACATTTTCCGTATTGTTGCTCGAGGGAGTGACGGGTAGCGGCAAAACCGAAGTCTATATGCAGGCTATCGATCAAGTATTGCAGCAGGGCTTGCAAATTCTGGTGCTTCTTCCGGAAATCACACTGACTCCGCAATTGGAACAGCGTTTTCGCCAACGATTTTCCGTGCCGATCGTATCCAGCCATTCCAAGCTGACCGACACCCAACGCCTGAACGCTTGGCTACAGATGCAACAGGGGACTGCCGGCATCATGCTCGGTACCCGTTCGGCTCTGTTTACTCCGATGCGGAAGCCCGGCCTAATCATTCTCGACGAGGAACACGACAGCTCTTTCAAACAACAGGAAGGCTTCCGCTTTTCCGCCCGCGATGTCGCCGTGGTGAGAGGGCGAAATCTGGGAATACCCGTAGTATTGGGCTCAGCCACGCCGTCTCTGGAAAGTTTGCACAATGTGAAGCTAAATCGGTACCACCTGCTGCATTTGCCGGAACGGGCCGGCAACGCCATCCAACCGCGATTTCAACTACTGGATATTCGGAATAAAAAAATCGTCGACGGCCTATCGGAAATGCTGATTGCGGAAATAACAAAAACTCTGGCAAAACAGGAACAAGTGGTACTGTTTTTAAACCGCCGCGGTTATGCTCCTGTACAGATGTGCCACAGCTGCGGCCACGTTTCCCGCTGTCCCCGCTGCGACGCCAATCTGGTCATTCACTATGACGAGAACAAACTACGCTGTCACCATTGCGGCACCGAGCAGCACCTCATCCGCCAATGTCCAGCCTGCCAAAGCGGCGAGCTGCGCGCCGTAGGCCTGGGTACCGAACGTATCGAAAAAACACTGGCCGAATTGTTCCCCGATCGGAAAACGGTGCGGCTGGACCGCGACACCATTCAACGCAAAGGTTCGCTGGAAGACTATCTGGCACAGATCCATCAGGGCCATGCCGATATCATTCTGGGTACCCAAATGCTGGCCAAAGGCCATCACTTTCCAAATGTCACGTTGGTTGCACTGTTGGACGTCGATAGCGGCTTGTTTAGCATCGACTTCCACAGCGCCGAAAAACTCGCACAAACCATTGTACAAGTTGCTGGCCGCGCGGGGAGGGCAGAAAAACAGGGTAAAGTCATGCTGCAAACCCGTCAACCAGACCATCCTCTGCTCACGACCTTACTGAAACAAGGTTACCAGGCATACGCCAAAACCGCCTTGGAAGAACGTAAACTGGCATTGCTTCCGCCATTCAGTTATCAGGCCCTACTCCGAGTCCACGCCACCAATGCTCAGGCACCGCAGTCTTTTCTGGCAGCCGTCATCACTATCTTGAAAACAATCAATAACGGGAAAACCCATGTATTAGGCCCGGTTCCGGCACCGATGGCCAGACGGGCGGGGCAGTTTCGCTTTCAATTGTTACTGCAAAGCGAAAAGCGTAAAGAGCTACACAGTCTGCTGGATAGACTGATTGCGGAAATCGAAAGCATGCCGGCCAGCAAAAAAGTGCGTTGGTCGTTGGATGTCGATCCGATCGATCTTTATTAGTCTTTCGTTTTCATGGATAATACGCGGTTATTTTTTGATTATTCCCACTCTTTAACACAATGAAACAAAAGCTGGAAGGCCTGCTCGATCAGGCGCTTGAAGTCCTTATATCTGAAGGCATTATTGATAGAGAGTTAGCGCCCAAAATCATCATCGAAAGAGCCCGCGACGCCCAACACGGCGATTTTGCCACCAACTTGGCGATGCTGCTGGCCAAACCGGCCAAATCCAACCCTAGACAGCTCGCAGAAAAAGTTGTCGCCGCCCTTCCCTCCGACAATTCTGTTGCAAAAGTCGAAATTGTAGGGCCCGGTTTCATTAATTTTTTCATCAACGCCGATACCCAATTCGAAATCGTCAAACAGATTCACGATAGCGGACGTGAATTCGGTGTGAGTCGCATAGGCGCCGGAAAGAAAGTTCAAGTCGAATTCGTTTCCGCCAACCCTACCGGTCCGTTACATGTCGGTCACGGACGGGGGGCTGCTTACGGTTCCGCAGTTGCCGATCTACTGGAAGCGGCCGGTTTCACCGTGGAACGAGAATATTACGTCAATGACGCCGGTCGGCAGATGGATATTCTCGCCACCAGCATTTGGCTTCGTTATCTGGAAGAGTGCGGCGAAGTGGTGCCGTTTCCCAGCAACGGCTATCGCGGCGAATATGTCAGGGAAATCGCTTTTAATCTCTATAAAAGCAGCGAAAACGAATACCGCCGCCCAGCCGAGTTGGTCATGGAAGATATTCCGGCCGACGAACCCCAAGGGGGGGATAAGGAAAAACACATCGACGGCTTGATCGAACGCGCCAAAACCCTGCTCGGTCCAACCCAATACCGCGATTTATTTCAGGCCGGCTTGAACGAAATTCTGGAAGACATCAAAGTCGACCTGGAAGAATTCGGTGTCACTTATCAACATTGGTTTTCCGAGCGCTTGCTGATGGATGACGGTTCCATCAAGGAAGCCCTGCAAAGATTGAAGGACGGCGGCCATCTTTACGTGAAAGACGGCGCCACTTGGTTTGCCTCCGGCAAACTCGGCGACGAAAAAGACCGCGTGGTCATTCGCGATAACGGCCAGAGTACCTATTTCGCTTCCGATATCGCCTACCATATGAATAAGCTGGACCGCGGTTTCGACGAAATTATCAACGTTTGGGGCGCCGATCACCACGGCTATATCCCCCGAGTCAAAGCTGCCATGCAAGCACTGGGCGCCGACGAATCGAAACTGAAAGTGTTGCTGGTGCAGTTTGCCGTCCTGTATCGGGGAGCGGAAAAGGTGCAAATGTCGACCCGTTCCGGCGAATTCGTCACATTGCGGCAATTGCGGAACGAGGTCGGTAAAGATGCGGCGCGATTTTTTTACGTCATGCGCAAATCCGAACAACATATGGACTTCGACCTCAGACTCGCGACATCGAAAACCAACGAAAATCCGGTATATTACGTTCAATACGCCCACGCCCGTGTATGCAGCGTTTTCCGCCAGCTGGACGAAAAGGGTTGGGAGCGCAACCATGTGCTGGGCATGGACAATCTCAGTCTACTGACCGAAGAGCACGAATCAGCACTGCTGACGACGTTGTCTAAATATCCCGAAGTGTTGGAGCGGGCCGCCGTCCAACATGAACCTCATCAATTGATCCATTATCTGCGCGAGCTGGCCAACCAATTTCACACCTACTATAACGCACATCAATTTCTGGTTGAGGAAAGCGGTCTTCGCGACGCCCGCCTGAACCTAATCGCAGCGGTCAGACAGGTATTGGCTAACGGTTTGCATCTACTCAAAATCAACGCACCCGAAGCAATGTAATGGCCAGAGACTACAAACACCGAGCTCAACCAAAAAAAGCTGCCCCCCAAAAAAAATCTGGCATCGCCTGGTGGAAGTGGTTGTTGGTAATCGTATTGATCGGCGTGTTTGCGTTCTTCCTCAATTTCCTGCGAAACACCGCTCCGGAAACCAATCAACCGGCGATAAGCAAAGAGCCTGTGGCCATTCAGAAACCAAAGAAAACGCCAACCAAACCCAAACATCAGGACAAAAAGCCGCAGGAACCCCGCTACGACTTTTATACTATTTTACCGGAAACCGAAGTGGTCGTTCCGGATTACGAAATCAAAACGCGCGCCCGGGAAGAAAGAGTCGGCAAGGCCAAAGCCGCGCGCTACATAATTCAAGCGGGCTCCTTCCGTGAATTCGCCGAAGCCGACAAGCTACGTGCTCGTCTGGCCTTGATGGGAATCGAATCGCGCGTGGAAAAAGCCAAAGTCGGCAATGTCGTGTGGAATCGGGTTAAAATGGGACCTTTTACGCAGTCGAGCAGCGTTTCCAGTATCAAGGAACGTCTGCGACAAAACGGAATCGATGTCATTGTCACGGAACAGGACGGTTGATCAATACGCGATCGCCTTTGTTGCGATTTTAAGGCTACATTTTTGTCGTAACCTTTAGAACAAAACAGACATAAAAGCTCTTTTCTTTTTTTACATATATTGTATAATTTCCGCTCTTTAGTCGGGCGCTTAGCTCAGCTGGGAGAGCATCGCCCTTACAAGGCGAGGGTCGCAGGTTCGATCCCTGCAGCGCCCACCAAACCGACTTCTAACAGATTCCGAAAATGTCCTGAAACCAGCGTAAATGCTGGTTTTTTTATGCCTTCATATCAGGATAATCTCCAACTGAGTCCAGGGGGGTGGCATCTAAGCCAAATCGGGGCAGAACCTAGTATATTCAACATAACAGATAAATTTTACTCTGACCCCTAATATTTCCTAATATTTTCTCCT
>JBNLEI010000277.1:0-26157 GCA_050304855.1 Methylococcaceae bacterium | reverse complement strand
ACCTCTTAGCGCCGATGATAGTGTGGCAGGTTGCCATGTGAAAGTAGGGAATCGCCAAGCACTTTATCCTAAACCCGTCTACCCAGACGGGTTTTTTTTGCCTGAAATTGGGCCATCCTTTTTCAAGCTTTATTTTTCAGGATTGTTCAAATAATGAATCAATCCTTCGCTCACTGCATTGATATTTCTTCGGACAGACTAAGGTAATTTAGGTATTATTAAAATTTTGTACCTAGCTCCGCCTCATCAATATGTCGCTACAAATCGATCACCAGAATGAAATTCTACTGCTTCCAGTTGAGCTTCAATCAATCGCTACCGATTTCTTAACACAACTCGACGAAAGAATTTTACCGGATCAAAAAACAGTTTTTGCGGATGAACGAATTAAAAGTTCTTTTGCTAAAGTCGCTAGTTGCAGTCAGTTTGTTCGTGACAGTTGTCTGCGGAGTCCATCCCTGATATTAGATTTAATCAATCAAGGGGATTTGTTTTCTGCTCAATGCAGGGAAAAATATTCGGAAGCAATAAAGCTCGAAGAGATTGATAATGAAACCATTTTGATGCAGCAGTTGCGACTATTCAGACGCAAAGAGATGATGCGAATCGCTTGGCGTGATCTTGCTGGTTGGGCAAGTCTGGATGAAACATTGCGAGACTTGACTGAGTTGGCAGAGTCGTGCATTCAAAAAGCGTTGAGTTATCTATATCAGCAAGCTTGTGAGAAAAGGGGAACGCCCGTTTCCAGCAACGGTTCTGAGCTGAATATCGTTGTTCTCGGAATGGGAAAGTTAGGTGCGTGGGAGCTGAACTTTTCTTCCGATATCGATCTCATTTTTGCTTATTCAGAAGATGGAGCGTTAAATGATCGCAAAGAAACGACTTACGGAGAGTTTTTTACCCGCATCTGTCGCTCTCTGGTAAAAATGCTGGATGAAATAACAGTAGACGGATTTGTATTCCGAACTGATGTGCGGTTAAGGCCTTTCGGAGATAGTGGACCGTTGATCATGACTTTTGACGGTATGGAAAACTATTATATGACCCAGGCCCGTGAATGGGAGCGTTATGCCATGATCAAGGCAAGACAAGTGGCGGGTGATTATAACAGCGGCAAACAATTGGCGGAGTTGATCAAACCGTTTGTTTACCGCCGGTATCTGGATTATGGTGCGTTTGAGGAGCTAAGATCATTAAAGCTGCAGATTACTCAGGAATTGCGTCGTAAAGACCGGATGGACAATATTAAATTAGGTCCTGGCGGTATACGTGAAATTGAATTTATAGGGCAAGCGTTTCAGCTTATTAGGGGTGGACACGAGCCTGAATTACAGCAGCGGGAAATTCTAAAAATATTACAGTCTCTGGAAAAATTGGGTTTGATGAGGAAAGAAGATGCTCGGATGTTAACGGAGGGCTATGTTTTTTTACGTCGCGTGGAAAATCATATTCAACAATATCAAGATAAACAAACCCATGATTTACCTACTGATTCGTTGGTCCAAAGTATTTTAGCGTTTTCAATGGATTATTCCAATTGGAATGACTTTAAGGAAGCCTTGGACAAGGTCCGAACGGAAGTTCATCATGTTTTCGAACAGGTGTTTTCGCTTTCGGACCAGGAGGAGTCGTTACGAAGTTCGCATTTAATTTGGACAGGCGGTGCAAGCCGGGAGCAGCAGCTGGAATATTTGGGCGAATACGGATTTATGCATTGCGTCAAAGTTTTAGAGGCACTGCAGGATTTTAAAAATTCCCACGCAATAAAACGTTTAACCAGTAAAGGGGCCGGCGTAGTTGATCGATTAATGCCGCAGTTAATAGAAGCGGTAAGAAATGAGGGTGACCAGGACGAAACTTTGTTACGCATTCTCAATTTGTTCGAGGCGGTTGCTGGTCGAAATGTATATCTATCGTTATTGGCGGAAAATCCGGATGCGTTAGCGCAGTTGGTGAAATTAACCTCAGCCAGCGTGTGGATCGGTGACTATCTGGCGCAGTATCCGGTATTGTTCGATGAATTATTGGATGCGCGTTCCCTATATGAACCGCTGCAGAAACAGGCGTTGGCGCAGCAGTTGGAGCAAATGCTTGAAAAAATCGATCTCTTCGATGATGAGCAATCGATGTTTCAGTTCAGGCAGTTTAAACATTTGAATGTATTGCGGGTGGCTGCGGCGGATATTATGAATGTCATTCCGCTGATGGTCGTTAGTGATTATCTCACTTATATTGCGGAAGTGATTTTGGAGCAAGTGGTTGAGCGGGCTTGGCAGATGCTGACAGCCAAGCATGGTTTCCCTCCGAAGACAGATAATGCAGAGAAAAAATTCGCCATCGTGGGTATGGGGAAGCTGGGCGGTATAGAGCTGGGTTACGGATCAGATCTGGATATGGTGTTTTTCTATGACTGTAAAGACGGTCACGCTATGACAGATGGTTCTAAACCAATTGGCAGCGCGCAGTTTTATATGCGCTTGGGACAAAAAGTCCGTCATATTCTCGATACCAAAATGCTTTCGGGTGTGCTGTACGAGGTGGATTTAAGATTGCGGCCCAGCGGTGATTCGGGGTTGCTGGTGACGCATATCGATAGTTACGAGAATTATCTTAAAAAAGATGCTTGGACGTGGGAGCATCAAGCCTTAGTTCGAGGGCGTTTTATTGCGGGCGATCAAGCATTAAAGCGGAAATATGAAGCGATTCGCAGACGCATTTTGGCGTTGCCCAGGGATATGGATGCGTTAAAAAAAGAAGTCAGGGAAATGCGGGAAAAGATGCGGGAAAATCTAGCACCAAAGGATGACGAAGTGTTTGACTTAAAACAAAGTAAAGGCGGTATTGCGGATATTGAGTTTATAGTACAATTTGGCGTATTGGCGCATACTTCGGAGAATGAGGCATTAGCTACTTTCACCGATAATATAAGACTATTGGAGGGATTGGCGGAATACGGATTTGTTTCCGCAGAAACAGCGGAATTGTTGAAAAAGGCTTATTGTAGTTATCGCGATTACGGACATCGCCAAGTCTTACAAGGAAAGCAAGCGATGGCAGGCGGCGGCGAATTTGCGGCATTAAGGATTAAGGTTGAAAAGATCTGGCAAGAATTGATGGAATAACGACGTGGCTATTGTAATATTAGAAGTTTGATTACTTGAAACAAATGAAAACAGGTGGGCTTGAATAAATATGATGACGATGGATGATAGAGACGGCGTAATTTGGCTGGATGGACAGTGGGTGGAATGGCGAGAGGCGAAAGTTCACGTATTAACTCATACTCTTCATTACGGAGCAGGGGTATTTGAGGGCCTACGTGCCTATCATGCGGAACAGGGTACGGCTATTTTCAAACTGCCTGAACATACCGATCGATTGTTTCGATCGGCTCATATTTTGAATATGAAAATTCCTTTCAGTAAAGATGAAATTAATCGGGCTCACTGCGAAGCGGTCGCGAAAAATAATCTGGATAGCGCTTATATTCGAAGTATGTGTTTCTACGGTTCTGAAGGCATGGGTTTGAGAGCAGATAATTTGAAAGTGCATGTGATGATTGCAGCCTGGGAATGGGGGGCTTATCTGGGGGCAGAAAACATGGAAAAAGGGATCAGGATCAGAACCTCATCTTATACTCGCAATCATGTTAACAGCACTATGTGCAAGGCTAAAGCCAATGGCAATTATATTAATTCCATTTTAGCTTTACAGGAAGCGTTGGCGACTGGCTATGACGAAGCGTTGTTGCTTGATCACGAAGGCTATGCGGCTGAAGGCAGTGGAGAAAATCTGTTCATTGTGCGTAATGGTAAGATTTACACACCAGAAATTACTTCAGCACTGGAAGGTATAACCCGCGACACCATCATGACTATCGCTAGGGAGCAAGGCTATACGGTCGAGGAAAAACGTATTTCTAGAGATGAGGTCTATGTCTCGGATGAAGCCTTTTTTACCGGTTCGGCGGCCGAAGTAACTCCGATTAGAGAGCTTGACGGTCGAGTTATCGGCAGCGGTTCCCGTGGGCCGGTGACCGAAAAATTGCAGGCGCTATATTTCGACTATGTCCACGGTCGCCGTGCTGACCATGAAGACTGGCTCAGCTACGTTTCTTAGGTGATTGCTCACAGGAACAAAATTCTGATCGTCGGCCCGTCGTGGGTCGGCGATATGGTCATGGCGCAAAGTTTGTTCATGACACTTAAAAAGCATGATCCTGAATGCCATATCGAGGTATTGGCGCCGGCATGGTCCTTCCCGTTACTGGAGAGAATGCCTGAAGTGGGGAAAGCGATTACGATGCCGTTGACTCATGGTCAATTCGATCTGAAAGTCAGACTCCGGCTGGGTAGGCAATTACTTGAAGAGCGATACACTCAAGCGATTGTTCTACCTAACTCATGGAAGTCGGCAATAATTCCATTTTTTGCAGATATACCAAAGCGCACCGGATACAGTGGCGAATTACGATGGGGATTATTAAATGATGTCCGTAACTTGGACAGAAAAAAACTGACGATGACTGTTCAGCGTTTCGTTGCATTGGGCTTGCCGCCAGATACCAAGCTTCCTCCCGAATACCCGGTTCCCGAATTGACAATCGCTGCCAATGATCAACAAACGGTTAAAGAGAAATTTAATGTAGCGACGACCGGAAATATATTGGCGTTGTGCCCCGGTGCGGAATACGGGCCGGCGAAACGCTGGCCGGTGGAACATTATGCGGAATTGGCTAAGCAGAAACTGGCGCAGAATTGGACTGTCTGGTTATTCGGGTCTGAAAAAGATACCGAGGTTGCAAACCAAATTAATCGTATGACTGATTATGCGTGTGCTGATTTCAGCGGTAGAACAGCCTTAGGCGAGGCGGTCGACTTACTATCGTTGGTCGATGTTGTGGTGTCCAACGATTCAGGTCTTATGCATGTTGCCGCAGCACTGAATAAAAAATTGATTGCGATTTACGGTTCCTCCGATCCTGGATTTACCCCACCACTAAACAATCGGGCTAAAGTGATCGATCTTGAGCTGGCGTGTTCCCCCTGTTTTGCAAGGGAATGTCCCTTAGGACATACCGATTGCCTGACGCAAATTACGCCGCAACAGGTGTTGGCCGAGATTGGATAGGTGGGATGAAGGTCGCTATCGTCAAGTTATCTGCGCTAGGTGACATTGTCCATGCCATGGTGGCACTGCAGTTTGTTAAGTTGGCTATTCCCGGCATACGAATCGATTGGTTAGTGGAGCAGCGTTTTGCTGGCATATTACAGGATAACCCCGATATTGAACGTATTTTGACGGTTAATTTAAAGTCGTTGAAACAAAACAAGCTCGGCATTTTCAGGGAAGTTGCCAAGGTTAGAGGATACGCAGGCAATCGTTACGATCTGGTGATCGATGCTCAGGGCTTGATCAAGTCGGCGGTTGTTGCACGACTGCTGTCGGCGGAGACGGCTGGCTTCGCCAAAGACTCAATCCGCGAAAAGGCAGCGGCTTTTTGGTATAAAAAAAAGGTGCATATTCCCTATGATGCCAATTCCATTGACCGTAACGCAGCCGTGATTGCAGAGCCTTTAGGTCTGAAAATTTCGCCGCAGCAGATATTGCGGAAACGGCCTTTTTTGTTTTATCGGCCTATGGATGAACGATTAGAAGGACTTTTCTCATCCAAACGGCGCAATGTCGTGTTTGTAATCGGATCAACGTGGGCCAGCCGCAATTATCCCAAGGAAAAATATCTGCGCGTAATTGACGAGCTCGATGCCAACAGTTTAATCGTGCGGGGCAATGACCAGGAGTGGCAAGTAGCCGAATGGATTGCCGCCAGAACCGAACGAGCAAAGGTTCTACCCGCAGCAGATATGAACGGTCTTAAAGCTCTGATAGACAGGGCCGATTTAGTGATCGGTAACGATACCGGTCCGACCCATATGGCTTGGGGGATGAACAAACCGTCTATTACACTATTCGGTCCAACGCCGGTGAGTCGAGTCTATCAGACGTCGATTAATAAGGTGTTGAAGTCGCCCTCCAAAGTCGATCCGTTCAAGTTGAACAAAAATGATTTTTCCATTGGCGAAATTAATGAAAACGACATCATTGCCATGGCAAAATCGTTATTGGAAGGAAATAATCAGTGAGGTAACAAATGTTTGAGACAGCATTGGCGGAACAGGAAAATAAATATTCAGGTTTTTTATCCATCCTGAAAAATAATGGCAAGCTGTCTGAAAATGATTTAAGCAAACTGAGGCGCATGCATAAGTCGGCTCCCACAGAGTCGTTGCCTCAGTTATTGATCAAATTGGGCTTATGTTCGGAAAAGGATATTGCCGACAGTTTCGTCCAGGATTCTCAAGTGGGGCGGGTCAAAACGGGAGACTACCCCCTGGAAACGCCTTTTCCCGAATCAATTTCATTGCGTTTTCAAAAACAATACCATGTTATCGGTCTGAACCAAGACGAACAGTCGATTACTATGGCGGTGATGGACCCGCAGGATGAATATATTGTCCAAGCCATGCAACTGGCGACTGGGAAGCAAATAAAGCTGCAAGTTGGGCAGCTGTCCGAAATCGATGCGGCACTCGATTTGCAATACGGTGACAGCAAATCCCAAATGGATAAGTTGGTCGATCATTTGAACACCGAAGAAATCGGCAGTGAAGATCTGGAGCATCTGAAAGACTTGGCCAGCGAAGCGCCGGTTATCAAAATGGTGAACCTGATTCTGCAAAAGGCCATCGAAATGCAGGCGTCGGATATTCACATCGAACCGTTCGAACAAACTCTAAAAGTGCGATTAAGAATCGACGGCGTGTTACAGGAAATCGATGCGCCGCCGGTGACGTCGACCGCAGCTGTACTGTCGCGTATCAAGATCATGGCGAAATTGAATATTGCCGAGCGCCGCCTACCCCAGGATGGGCGGATCAAGTTACAAATGCAGGGTAAGGAGCTGGATCTTCGGGTTTCGACTATACCCACAATGTATGGCGAAAGCGTCGTGATACGTCTGCTAGATAAAGAAGCGACCGTGTTGGACTTCAATACGCTGGGATTCACCGGTCGGCACTCACAGCAGTTTATTGACGTGTTGTCTCAGCCGCATGGAATTATTCTGATTACCGGTCCCACCGGGAGTGGTAAATCGACCACGCTGTATACTGCGCTGAAACAACTCAATACGTCGGAACGTAAAATCATCACAGTGGAGGATCCGATCGAATACCAATTGGAAGGTATTAATCAGATCCAGGCTAAACCCCAAATCGGACTCACGTTCGCCGCCGCTCTGCGTTCGATCGTCAGACAGGATCCCGACGTGATCATGATCGGTGAAATGCGTGACCTGGAAACTGCTAAAATCGCTGTTCAGTCGGCTTTGACTGGTCATTTGGTGTTGTCCACTTTACATACCAATGATGCCGCCGGCGGTATTACCCGCTTGTTGGATATGGGGTTGGAAGAGTATCTATTAAGTTCGACCGTCAACGGCATTCTGGCTCAAAGGTTGGTCAGAAAATTGTGTCCGCAGTGCAAGAAAAAACATCTCGCTTCTCAAGCGCTGATAGACGATATGAAACTTCAACGGTTTGTCGACAATGGGGAAGTCTATCTTTACGAGGCTACCGGTTGTCCGGCATGCGGCGGCATCGGTTACAAAGGGCGTCAGGCTATTATCGAGTTTCTGCCGATGTCCGATCCCATTCGTAAGTTGATCATGGGCCACGAAGAAGCCGGCGTGATTCAACACCTGGCAATTCAGGAAGGTATGTTGACTATGTATGAAGACGGACTTCGTAAAGCGGTTCAAGGTATCACCACGCTGGAAGAGGTGCTGCGGGTCACTACGGAGTCCTGACGATGCCTTTATATGCCTATAAAGCTGTAAATAGCCAGGGAGACACCGAAGAAGGTGTTAAAAATGCCAGTGACCAGCAGTCTTTGCTGCTTGAACTACAAAACCAAGGCTATATTCCGATTCGGATTGAACCAGCGCGCGATAAAACTTTCCTCGGATTTAAGATCGGTAGTGCCGCGACTCGGCTATCGCATAAGGAAATTGGGCTATTGACGGGCGAGTTGGCAACTTTGCTGGAATCGGGATTACCATTGGACCGTTCTTTGCAGGTTCTGATTCAGTTGACCGAAGACAACGATAAACTCGGGAAATTGATTGCTCAGGTGTTGGAAAAAGTGAAAGGAGGAGCGTCGTTGGCCGACGCGTTGGAAAGTCAGCTTGGTGTGTTTTCGCGCTTTTATCTGAATATGATCCGAGCCGGCGAAATGGGGGGGAATTTAGGCGACGTGCTTAGACGCTTGGCGGAATATTTGGAACGCTCGCGCGAGTTAAGGGACAGTGTTACGACGGCGATGATTTATCCGGCTATTTTGCTGATTATGTCTTTAGCGTCCCTGTTTGTGATGCTGACTTTTGTGGTTCCTCAGTTTTCCGAAATGTTTGCTAGTTCCGGGCAGGCGTTACCGTTGCCGACGCAAATTGTCGTGGCTTTGGCAGAAGGGTTGCAATCCTATTGGTGGGTATTGTTGTTACTGGCTCTCGGTGTCAGCAGTTACATGAAAGCACAATTGGCCGATCCGGATAGAAAAAAAGTCTGGGATGGACGTTTTTTAACCATGCCGTTGTTCGGTAATATAGTGATGAGCATGGAAACTGCCAATCTGAGTCGGACGCTGGGAACCTTACTGGGAAACGGTGTCTCTATTCTGAAGGCTCTCGGGATAGTGCGGGAAACGGTTTCCAATACCGTTATCGCTGATTTGCTGGAACAAGCGGAACAGCAATTGAAGGAAGGGCGGAATATGTCGGAAGTTCTGTTGCAAAGCGAGCGTTTTCCGAAACTAGCTGTGCAGATGATTAAAATGGGTGAGGAAACCGGACGCCTGGAAGAAATGCTTTTACGGGTTGCTGACATTTACGACAAACAATTGCGAACAGCGATCCAACGAATGCTGGCATTACTTGAGCCGGCTTTGATTATTTCTCTGGGCTTGATGATTGCCGGCATCATCGTATCGATATTGTTGGCTATTTTGAGTGTTAATGATTTAGCTTTCTAAAGGAGAATTGATTTCATGAATTTGAACCCTAAGCATGACCAAAAAGGTTTTACCTTGCTAGAGTTGCTAGTGGTACTAGGAATTATCGCATTATTGGCCGGTATTGTCGGGCCTCAAGTGATGAAACACATGGGCGCTTCGAAAACCAAGGCGGCCAGAGTACAGGTTGAGGATTTGTCGGCCGCTTTGGATATGTACAAGCTGGATGTTGGTCGTTATCCGACGACCGAACAAGGATTGTCTGCATTGGTGGAAAAGCCGGACGACGGCAAACGTTGGAATGGTCCTTATCTGCGCAAAAGCAAAGTGCCACAAGATCCGTGGATGGAGGCTTATCATTATTCATCGCCCGGCGAACACGGTAAATTCGATTTATACAGCTTCGGTGCCGACGGCAAAGAAGGCGGAGAAGGCGAAGATCAGGATATAAACAGTTGGGAGTGACGCAATGTCGTTACGCCCGTGGGGTTTCACCCTAATCGAACTGGCAGTTGTATTGTTTATCGTCGTGCTAGGTTTTACTGCTATTGGTACTAATATTGCCACCGGTAGTCAGTCGTCACAATTTAAAGCCGCCACCCGAGATTTGATGTCCGCACTGCGATATGCAAGAGGGCAAGCGTTGATATCGCAGATGGAGATCGCAGTCGCCGTCAATCTGGCGGAAAACAGCTACACTGTCAGTAACCGAGATAAAGTTTACCAATTGCCGGAAAAGCTTGAGTTGACTATGGTTATTGCTCAGGATGAGTTTAAAGAGGATGAAATCGGACAAATTCGGTTTTATCCGGACGGATCCTCCAGTGGTGGTCGTATTACGTTGGATTGGGGAGAGTTGTCCCGTCGGATTGATATCAATTGGTTGAGCGGCAAAATTGACTATGTCGACTAAGTTTTATCGGGAATACCTACTTTATCGACAGTTATCTATCGCGATAGAGGCAGGGTCTGATGCATAACAGCAAAGGTTTTTCCCTACTGGAAGTCTTGGTCGCATTCAGCATTATGGCGATATCATTGGGCATTTTGTTAAAAATATTTTCTTCAGGCGTGAACATGGCCATTGTTGCCGAAGAATATACTGTTGCTACTCAAATTGCCGAATCGTTGATGGCCAAGACCGGAATTGAAACTCCTTTAGTAATCGGAGAAATCTCGGGAACTGAAGTCGATAAATATGATTGGCGAGTGACTATCAACGAGGCGCCGCCGCTTTTAGACGAAGCTCCGCAAACAATGTTGATGGATGTTACCGTAACGGTTCGATGGGGGGATGATGAAAATGGCCGTATGTTGGAGTTAAATACTCTTAAGACTGGTGCGCTTCAATGATCCGGGTGCGGCTGGCTTCTTCCGGGTTTACATTGCTCGAAGTTATGTTGGCTATGACATTGCTGAGTATTATGGTGGTTTTATTGTTTGGTAGCTTTAAGATCAGCGCGGAGAGCTGGAATGCCGGCGAAAGCAAAATTTTGCAAGTTAATGAAAAAGCGGTGGTCTATCAGTTTTTTAAACGTCATTTAACCAATGTCAGACCGTTATGGGATGATTTTTCGGATGATGAGCGACGGTTTTCTTTTCAAGGCGAACTTGATCGGATGCAGTTTGTATCGGTTTTTCCGGCCAGCGCTGCGCGTAAGGGGTTGCAGTTGTTTCAGATCGGTCCAGACAAGCGGGAAAAAGATGCCATCACGGTGACAGTGACTCCTTTTTATCCGACCGAAGAAAACGATCAGTGGCAACCGGAAGAGGTTGTTTTACTGGAGCGTGTCGCCGATTTTGAATTTTCATACTTCGGCCAGGAAGAAGGTGGTGGCAATTGGGAAGACAATTGGCTGGAAAAAGAGTCTTTGCCGGCCTTGATCAAAATCAAAATCGTTCTGCAAGATGGCCGTTATTGGCCGGAAATGATTTTTCCGCTTCGGTTGGCTTCAGCCAATAATGATATTGAAGTCAAATTGGATGAGGCGGAGCCGGAGCCGGAACTGTGAAGAAACAGAACGGTTTGGCGATGGTAATCGTGATTTGGGTGTTGAGCCTGTTGACGATTATGGCCGGCAGTTTTGCACTGACAATGCGCCGGGAAACGACGGTAATCAGCGCCGTAAAGAATAATGCCGAAGTTCTGGCAGTTGCTGAGACGGGATTAGCTATTGCTCAACAAATGCTATTGTTGGCTGACGAAAACAAGCGATGGCGAGCCGATGGTAGTATTTATCAGCGTGTTTATCGAGATGCTGAAATTCGCGTTCGCCTTTGGTCTGAACAAGGCAAAATCGATATCAATAAGGCCAGCGAAGAATTACTGAGAACTTTATTGCAGTCCACATCGGCGGATATGGAAGAACAGCAGGGGATAGTTAGCGCCATCATCGATTGGCGCGACAGTGACGATTTGGTATATATCAATGGCGCTGAAAAGCCGCAATATGAAGATGCCGGACTGCGTTATGGACCAGCCAACAAGGAATTTCAAAGGCTGGAAGAGTTGCAAATGGTCCTAGGCATAACTACTGAGATTTATCAGCAGTTGCAACCATTGATTACTGTCTATTCCGGTCAGGCGCAGGTTAATTTGCAGCTAGCGTCGCGAGAAGTATTACAGGCTCTCGGCGGGCTTGATGGATCGGTGCTGGACGATTTTCTGTCGCAGCGGGTAGAGAATGCGCGTTTAGGGCTGCCGGCTCCCGATTTACCACTGGCCGAGGGCTCGGGAAATCAGTCGGGGGCAAACGATGGCGTCTATACTGTGATGGTGCAAGCCCGCCTTGGGAGTGAGGCTCATGCGGGCATTAAAGTGATGATAAAAAAAGCGGCCGACAGTTTTTCGACGCCTTTTCAAATACTGAACTGGCAACAGACATATCAGGAGGCTTCATTGTTCAACGACGAGATGGAGCAATTATTAGTGACCGAACAAGATGAATCTGGACAGCAATATTGACTTTGATTTAAAGCGTTTTTTCCGCTGGTGGGGCAGAGAGCTGTCCTTTCTGTTGCCGGAAAAAGTCCGTCAATGGTTGAGCGACCAGTCGGAATATGTATTTTTGACAGTGGATCAAGAAAAGTTAAGTTTTAGCCGAATGGAAAATGGCAAAAACAAGCCGATAGGCGAACTGGCGCTCAGCGAGGAAACTGATGAGCTTTATGCCCAGTTAAAAAAAGATCACGTCGAACTGGAAAAAGCGCGCTGTGTTTTGAGGCTAACCGGCGAACAGGCTATCGGCAAGTTGTTGTATTTGCCTGCTGCTGCGAAAGAAAACCTGGACCAGGTTGTGGGCTTTGAAATGGATAAATATACGCCTTTCAAGTCTGAGCAGGTTTATAGTGCTATCAAACCTTTGGGCAAGGAAGAAAATGGTCAAATCAAAGTGTTGTTGGCTCTGACGCCCAAGATAAAACTAGACCATCTGTTACAGTCGTTGAAAAACATCGGCATTTATCCTGTTGCTGTTGATTACGAAGGGGCGGCGAATGATTTTGAGGAGGATTTTGAGCCGTATAATTTATTGCCTGAGGAACAAAGACCGTCGACCGATAAAATGATGCAGTTGTTGAATGGGTCAATGGCTCTCATAGTCTTGCTGTTAACGATTGCGGCATTCGTTTATCCGGTTTGGCATGAAGAGCAGATTGTGACTGCGTTGAAACAGCAAATAGAAGAATTGGAAAATGACACGCGTATCGTTCAGTCACGGCAAATGGAAATCGATGAGATCATTGACGAAACATCACGCCTGATCAAAACCAAAAACAGTACGCCGCCTTTGACGGAATTGATCAATGCCTTAAGTAAATTGATCGGTGATGACACTTGGCTAACGCATTTACAATACAGTAACGATCGTTTGCAGATTCAAGGTCAATCTCCAACTGCATCGGCGTTGATCGGGATTTTGGAAGCGTCGCCGTTGTTCAGTAACGTCCGTTTCGTCTCACCATTGACTCAAGATAAAAGAACGGGGCAGGAGCGTTTTCAGATCAGTTTGCAGGTGAACGCCTCAGAGGAGAAAGATGCTGATGTGGAATGAATTGAACTATCAGCGCTGGCTTGCCGTTGGTTTGTTGTTGATTTTGATCATACTGGTGATATTCGTGGCGATAATGCCGTTGATTTCATCTGGATTGGCATATCATGAAGAAAAAAAGGAGTTGGCTTTTAGGCTGAACCGCTATCAACAAATTGCAGCCAGAAAAGAGTCTGTCTCGAAAAGTATTGAGCGTATTAAGCAGCAATACAATGCGCAGGGATATTTTAGTAATCACGGTACGATTGCGCTGGCTTCGGCGGAATTGCAGAAATTTATTAAGTCGGTGGTTTCCCAAGCGGGCGGCGAGTTGACCAGCACCCAGGTTTTGCCTAATAGTACGCAAGGAGGGTTCAATCGGATTATGATTAAAGTCAGAATGTCGGGCGATATTGAGGTCTTGCGTAATGTGTTGCATGAAATCGAATCTTCAGTACCCATTGTGATTGTCGATCAGATCGATGTTCGTTCAGAACGCGGCAGACGTAACAGAAAGACTCGCCAGATAGAACCCAGTAACCGACTCAATGTTAATTTCCAAGCTGTCAGCTTCATGAGGGCCGAATCTTCATGAACAAGAATTTGATCAAGTTACAAGTTGCCGTTTGCTTGGTGCTGGTGATTATTTTGATGCTGGAATGGATCTTTCTAGGTTCGGCAGAAAATCCGATATCGGCTGGATCCGTAAGCGGAGAAGAGGAAGTCTCGGAAGTGGCGTTGCCGGAAATACAATTTTCTGTTCAAGCACTTGAAACCTACTCGGATATGGGTGATAGACCATTATTTATTGAAGGGCGGAGACCGGTAACTGAAGAGGAAGAAGAAACAGACAGCCTGGAAGTGGAAAACGTTGACGATTTAATTTTGATGGGGATTTATAGGGTCGAGGGTCAAATGACTGCTATGTTTAGCAGATCCGGCTCTGATAAAACGTATTTAAAGAAAATACAAGGTGACGACATTTCCGGCTGGCTTCTGAAAGAGATCCGTTCCGACAATGTTCTTCTTGAAAGGGATGGCAAACTACAGACACTGATGTTGAGAAAACCAAAGCTTCAGCCGGCATCGCCCCCTATACCAATAAAGCGTCCGGAAAAAATAATACCTAAATCCTGAGAAATGAAAAGATGAGTAACAATTTACAAGCACCTTTGGTCTTAGCGCTAGTCCTGACGGCGTCCGGATGTGAACTTATGGGGCCCCCGTTACATGAAAAAATGCCGTTGAACCCAGTGCGTTCAGGAGAAGTTGCCGAGCAGCAGAAAATTATCTATCAGGAGTTGAGTAATACTGCAACAACAGAAGGCGAAGGCGATGATTCCAAAATAGAGCTTTACCCCGGTAATGATCAATATATTCTTCAAAAATCAGCTGGTCGGTTACAACAGAAAGGGCGTGGCAAAGGTGAATACAGTCTCAATTTCGACGATGCCGATTTGGGCGAAGTCGCTAAAGTCATATTAAGCGATATTTTGAATGAAAATTATTTATTGAGTCCTAAGGTCGGGGGCAAGGTCACTTTGCAGACCAGTCAGCCTTTAAGTAGGCCGGAATTGCTGCCGACTTTGGAAATGCTGTTACAAGTCAATAATGCGGCAATGGTTTATCAGGATGGTATTTATCAGATAAAACCTGCTTCCGAAGTGTTAACCGATAGTGCTTTTGTCGGCTACGGCAAAAACGCTAAGATAGCTGCTGGTTATCAGATCAGGGTTATACCCGTCAAAAATGTCGGTGTTGAAGATTTAAGCGAAATTATTAAGCCGCTTATGGAAGAAAAAACCGTTCTTCATGTCGACAGCGATCGGAACATCATGTTGATTGCCGGGACAGCCTCGGAATTGGCGCGGGCTATGGATATGGTCAATGCTTTCGACGTGGATATGATGAAAGGGCGATCATTCGGTTTGTTTCCGGTGCAGAATGTCGAGTCCTCTAAATTGATCGAGGAACTGGAGCAAATATTCAACAAAAAAGGTAAAGAGAGCGCCGGCAGTTTTATTCGGTTTATAGAAATCGAACGGCTTAATGCCATTTTGGCGATTACTCATCGTGCTGCGATTTTAAAGGAAATCGAACGCTGGGTCTTAAGACTGGATCGAACCAATACGACGGCGGGTGGCGGTGTTAATGTTTACCGGGCGCAACACGTCGATGCGGTGGAATTGGCGACGACATTGAATGAAATTTTCAGTCAGGGCGGGCGGTCAAACAAGCCGGCTTCTGTCGCGGCAGGACGGAAATCCGTTGAAGTGACGAATAAAAAAGCAGGTGATATAAATAATAAGACGGTTTCATCCCCGGCAAGCCAAAAAGCGGTTTCGTTGGATAATATCGGCGACGTCAAAATCATTCCGGATGAAATCAATAATGCATTGATTATCGTTGCCACTGCGCAGGAATATCAGATTATTCATAACGTTATTAAGCAGTTGGACGTTATGCCATTGCAAGTTCTGATCGATGCGACCATTATTGAGGTGACGCTCAAAGATGAATTGCAATACGGTATTAAATGGTTCCTGAGTCATAATAATGGGGGGCAGAACGCGGCAAGCTCCGATGGGGCTTTGTTCACTGATGCGGCGACAACAGCTGCCGCAGCAGCCAGCGGCGGGTTTAGTTATGCGTTCATCAGTAATTCCGGGGATATTCGGGCTGTTTTGGATGCCGCGGCTACTGATAACAAGGCGAATGTGATATCTGCACCTTCTTTGATGGTGCTCAATAATCAGGAAGCAACCATTCAAGTCGGCCAGGAAGTTCCGGTATTGACATCGGAGTCGACCAATACCAGCGGCGGTAATGACAACGTCGTTACCAATACTATTCAAATGCGGGATACCGGTATTACCTTAACGGTTAGGCCAAGAGTCAATGCCAGTGGTTTGGTGATTATGGAAATTGATCAGAAAGCCGATGACGTGCTTGACCAGTCGGTACTTGGAATCAGATCGCCGTCATTTCAACAACGGCAAATACAAAGTACAGTTGCGGTTCAGAGCGGAGAGACTGTCGTTTTGGGCGGATTGATCGATGAAAAGGATGAATTTAATAAAAGCGGTATTCCGATATTACACGAATTGCCTTTAATCGGACCGCTGTTTGGTAGTACGACTAAGAATAAGAATAAAACCGAGCTGGTTGTGTTGATTACACCCCGCGTCGTCGCTACCAAACAGGACGGGCGCCTGGTTACGGACGAGTTTAAGCGCAAATTGACGGGGATTTATGAAGAGCCGGCGGAAATTGCCGAAGAATTATAACTGATTGCCCATCACCGATGTCGCGTTGCCGCCGGTGATGGACAATGGCATAAAGTTATTGAACCGTTTCGACCTTGTTGCCTTTGCCGATTAATACAACATCGGCGTCGCGGTGGGCGAAAAGGCCGTTGGTCACCACGCCGGTGATATCGTTGATAATGCGCTCCATTTCCATCGGGTTGGTAATTTGCATATCATGAACATCCAGGATTTCATTGCCGTTGTCGGTGAAATAGTCCTCGCGCCAGACCGGACGGCCGCCCAGTTTGATCATTTCCCGCGCGACGTAGCTACGAGCCATAGGAATGACTTCGACCGGTAGCGGGAATTTGCCTAATACGTCAACGCATTTCGATTCGTCGACGATGCAGACGAATTTTTTGCTCGCTGCGGCGATGATCTTTTCTCGAGTTAACGCACCGCCTCCGCCTTTGACCAATTTTTTGTTCGGGTCGACTTCGTCGGCGCCGTCCACATAAACTTCCACGCCGTCGACGCTGTTCAGGTCCAGAACCGGTATACCGATATTTTTCAGCCGTTGAGTTGTGGCTTCAGAGCTGGAGAGCGCACCTTCGATGTCGTTTTTAATGTCGGCTAGCATTTCGATAAAAAAATTGACCGTTGAACCGGTGCCCACGCCGATGATAGGTAGGCCTTTAACGTATTCCAGAGCGGCAGCGGCAACTTGTTTTTTTAATTCATCTTGAGTCATTTTTTCTTCCTAATGATTGAGTGTTATATCTTTTTTCGATTAGAACAAAATCCGATGTATATATGCACGCGGACTTTCGCTCGGCGCAACAACCGCCGAACACATGGCTTATCCTACTTTTCATAAATTGTATGGGATAATAACGCAAAAGGGCCAATTTTTCAGCTGTTTAAAATAATGATACAACGATATATAGAAAGAATCTTAAAGGCTAAGGTCTATGATGTGGCGCTGGAAAGTCCGCTGGATTTCGCCCCGCTGCTGTCGGAGCGGTTGAATAATCAGGTTTATTTAAAGCGCGAAGATTTGCAGCCGGTTTTTTCGTTTAAACTACGCGGTGCTTACAATAAAATTGCTTCTCTAAGTGAGGAGGAACGAGCCAAAGGTGTCATTGCGGCATCGGCTGGCAACCACGCCCAGGGTGTCGCTCTTTCGGCTAAAAAGCTGGGGATAAAGGCATTGATTGTAATGCCTAAAACCACACCGGAAATCAAAGTGGAATCGGTCAAGGCGCGCGGAGCGAAAGCCGTTTTACACGGCGATAGCTACGATGATGCCTATCTATATGCCAAACAATTGGCCGAGGAAAAAGGCATGACCTTCGTTCATCCCTATGACGATCCCGAAGTGATTGCCGGGCAAGGTACGGTGGGCATGGAAATCTTGCGGCAGTATAACGGCGATATCGATGCGATTTTCGTTCCGGTCGGCGGTGGCGGATTGATCGCCGGAATTGCCGCTTACGTAAAATTCGTTCGTCCTGAAATCAAAGTTATCGGTGTGGAGCCTGATGACGCAGATTGTCTCAACAGAGCATTGATCGCCAAACGGCGTGTCACCATCAAACAAGTTGGTTTGTTTGCCGACGGTGTTGCGGTTAAGCAGGTTGGCAAGGAGCCTTTTCGCTTGGCTCATCGATATGTCGATGAAGTGGTTGTGGTGAATACCGATGAAATTTGTGCAGCCATCAAAGATATTTTCGACGATACCCGTTCCGTTGCCGAGCCAGCCGGTGCGTTGGCTTTGGCCGGGCTGAAAAAATACGTGGAGCGTCGGGAGACGAGCGGACAAACCCTGGTGGCGATTGAGAGCGGAGCCAATATCAATTTCGATCGTTTGCGCTATGTCGCCGAACGTACGCAAGTCGGCGAGCATCGGGAGATATTGCTGGCAGTAGCGATTCCAGAAGTTCCGGGTAGCTTCCTTCAGTTCTGCAAACTCCTGGGGAAACGTAACATTACCGAATTCAATTACCGTTATTTCGATAACAGTATGGCCCAGGTTTTCGTCGGCATCAGCAGTGGTGGAGAGGAAAACGATCGGGCGAATGTGATTGCTCAATTGCAAGAAGAGGGATTCGAAGTGACGGATATGACCGAAAACGAACTGGCTAAGGATCATATCCGTTATATGGTTGGCGGCCATGCTCCTTGCGAATTAAATGAGCAGGTCTATAGCTTGCAGTTTCCCGAGCGTCCGGGCGCGCTGCTGAAATTCCTGATGTCGTTGGGTTGTCGCTGGAACATCAGCATGTTCCATTATCGTAATCACGGCGCGGCCTTCGGTAAAGTCTTGATGGGTTTACAAATGCCGAAAGCGGAGCGCAAAGCGTTTCAATCAACGCTGGAGATCCAAGGATTCGCTTATCAGGACGAAACAGCCAATCCGGCCTATGAATTGTTTGTCGGTGGCCGAGAGCGGAAAAAATGAAATCGCTTTGATCGGATCGCTGGCGGCTTCATATACATCGGCGTTTGTTCAGCAGACAAGGATCATCCGCCTCATTTTCAATTTGAATGGTCGAGTGTTCTATGTCGAAGCGGTCATGCAATTCCTGTTGCAGTTTGAGTAAGAAACCGTTTTGCCGGAAATCTTCCGCAACGATAAGGTGGACGGATAAGGCGACCTCCGTAGTGCTCAACGGCCAGATATGCAGATCATGTATTTGCATGACATGATCAAGATCGTTTAAGTAGCTTTTTATGCCTGCGATATCAATGCCTTTCGGAACTGAATCGATTGCCAGGCTCAGTGAATCGCGGAGTAACGATAAGGTGCCGAAAAGGATGACCAGCACGATAATGAGACTGATAATCGGGTCGACGTAGAGCCAGCCGGTATAAATAATAATCAGACCGGCGATAACCACGCCGAAAGAAATTGCGGCGTCCGCGGCCATATGCAAGAACGCTCCTTTGATGTTGAGGTCGTGTTTGTGCCCGGAGATGAATAAAAGTGCCGTGAGGGTATTAATCACTACGCCAATGGCGGCGACCGTTATGATGGTCATTCCGGCAACCGGTTGCGGATTCTGAATTCGGCCGATGGTTTCCCAAGTGATGCCTCCCAGTGCGATAAGCAGCAAAATTGCGCTTGCTAAGGACGCCATCACCGTCACTTTCCGAAAACCGTAGGTACGCTTCTCGGTGGCTGCCGTTGTCCCGAGCAAATTAGCGCCCCAGGCGAGCAGCAGACTAAGAACATCGCTGAAATTATGTCCTGCATCGGCGATCAAGGCCAGTGACTTTGCCGCTACGCCGTAGCCGGCTTCAATAGCGACGAAAATGATATTGAGTATCACGCCTAATGCAAAGGCACGGTTGTAATTGCCGGTAGGATAGTGGTGATCATGTGACATGTTGAGTCCCGCTCGCAATGTTAACGATTGATTTCTCGTAAAATTTCTTTAGCCAGTTTTTCCATTCGATCAAGACTGATATCCGCTTTTTTGATGAATTCATTGTCGTAATGGTCGGGATTAGCCCAATGTTTCCCCTTGATTTGGCATCTTTTGGCCAGTTTGTTAATGCCGAGATCCTCCAGGGCAAAACCCAGTTCCGTCCATAACACGGCAAGATGGGACTCCGTCTGTAAATCCCGAATGCCGTTTTTATCAATATGATTGAGGTAAACGGCGGTTTCCCGCGAGGCGGAAATAATGTCTCGAAGGGCTCTGATCGATTGTCGTTTGCGTTCTTCGCCGGCACGATTCAAATTTCTCAACCATGAGCCGGCGTGCTTGAAAATATCCCATAAGAGACCGGTGCTTATGTTTTCCATGAATCTTTGGTATTTAAATTCGATTGATAAACCCGGGGAGCCCGGTGAAGATAGCTATTAGGCATTCTCCGGTCATGATAGCGGATAAAACTATTCCAAACTCAGAATGAAATCCCATTCTTGCTCGGATACCGGCATGATCGATAGGCGATTGCCTCTTCTGACCAGAGCCAGCTCGGTCAGTTCCTCTCTGTCTTTTAATTCTTTTAACGAGATCGTGCGCGAAAGTTTGCGGACAAACTTGACATCGACCATGACCCACCGGGGTTTGTCGGGGTCGCTTTTCGGATCGAAATGTTTGTCATTGGGATCGAACGCGGTAAAGTCGGGATAGCCTTCTTTTACGACTTCCATAATGCCGACAATGCCGGGTACGTCACAATTGGAGTGATAAAAGAAAACTTGGTCGCCGATTTTCATGTCGTCGCGCATCATGTTGCGGGCCTGGTAATTCCTGACGCCGTCCCAATGCTCGGTTTGTTCCGACTTGACGATGAGATCATCGATACTGAACGCCTCGGGTTCCGATTTCATTAGCCAATAATTCATTAAAACTCCTCCAGGTTTTTATTGCCTATCTTAGCATTTTGTTTTTTCTCGGTTAACTGAACGGCGTTGGCAGCCGATTTTCTTTATCACATAGACTTGATCGAAATAGAGTATAATTTGTCAATAGAAAATACTTAGGTAAATCGGTTAGAAAATCGCTTTGATCAATGAGCGGTTTTCAATGTCGGAAATATTAAGGTAGTTAGAATCAATGAGTGAAATTTTGCAGCAGTTGGCCCTGGTTTTGGAACAGCGGAAACAGGAGCCCGCGGATAAATCGTATGTAGCTAGTTTATATGCCAAGGGCTTGGATCACATTCTGAAAAAAGTGGGTGAAGAGGCAACTGAAACGGTCATTGCGGCTAAAAGCGGAGATAAGGATCAAATCGTTTATGAAACCGCCGATCTCTGGTTTCATTCTATGGTCATGCTGGCCGATCAAGGCCTGGGGCCTGATGATGTGTTGCGGGAATTGCAGCGTCGTTTCGGCTTGTCGGGTTTGGAAGAAAAATCCCTACGCAGTAAATAAAAGTTAATCGGGAGTCACAGTTATGGGTATTAGCGTCACTCAGTTGTTAATCGTTTTGGCGATCGTTGTCCTGTTGTTTGGCACTAAGCGGTTAAAAAATATCGGCGCCGATTTGGGCGGCGCAATAAAAGGATTTAAGTCGGCGATGAAGGAAGGCGCGGAAGATAAAAACACGCTCGCCGAAAAAGAAGGTGAGACTCTGGAAGGCGAAGTCACTTCGAAAGATAAAGACAAAGTCTGATTCGATTATGTTTGATATCGGTTTCTGGGAGCTTTGCCTGGTAGGGTTGGTGAGCCTTTTGGTGATCGGGCCGGAAAGGCTGCCCAAAGCGGCGCGTATCGCTGGTTTTTGGATTGGCAAGACACGCAACATGGTGGCGTCGGTCAAAGCTGAAATCAAAGAGGAATTGAGGGCTGAAGAAATGCGCCAAATGATGCGGGAACATACCGGTCTAGACGAGATACAGGAAGTCATCGAAGAAGGAGAACAGGCATTCAAAGACGCGAATGCTTCGATGAAGTCAATTGAACAACACAGCAAAACAGACGAATGATTGGGCGGTATGAGTCAGTTAGAATCCGACCATGATCAGGAACAGCCTTTCATCAGTCATTTAATCGAGCTGCGCAATCGCTTGTTGCGCATTGTTTTGTTCGTTCTGGTTGTGTTTCTGGGGGCGGCGCCGTTTGCCAATGAAATATATACGCTGTTATCCGGTCCTTTGCTTAAGCATTTACCGGAAAATAGCACCATGATCGCAATCGATGTTGCATCTCCGTTTTTTACACCGTTCAAGTTGGTGCTGGTGGCCTCGGTGTTTGCTTCAATGCCGGTGATTCTTTATCAGCTTTGGGCGTTTGTTGCGCCCGGCTTATACCGACATGAAAAACGCCTGATTCTGCCGTTGTTGATTGGCAGCACCGTACTTTTTTATCTCGGCATCGCTTTTGCCTATTTTGTCGTATTTCCGTTGGTATTCGGTTTTTTGACTGCAGCGGCACCTCAAGGCGTGGCGGTCATGACCGATATTGCAAAATACTTGGACTTTGTGCTGACCTTGTTTTTTGCCTTTGGCTTGGCGTTTGAAGTACCGATTTTTACCATTTTGTTGGTTTGGACCGGTTTGACGACACCGGCGGGCTTGGCCGATAAGAGACCTTACGTGATCGTCGGTGCTTTCGTGATTGGCATGTTTCTAACTCCGCCCGACGCAATTTCGCAAACCTTGCTAGCGGTGCCGATATGGCTATTATTTGAAACGGGCCTGTTATTTTCCCGTTTATTCGTCAGGCAAGCGGAAAGCGCGGAGAGCGAAAACTAAAGTGCTCCGTTTTGCTGCAGCAAACGATAAATATTTTCCGCCATAATTCGGTAACCGTCGACGTTGGGATGAATCATATCCGATTTCAGTTTCTGATCGCCCAAGATTTCCGGTAACGTTTCAAGGTCGCTGGCTACCTGCAAGGATGATTGGATTTCCTGGTAGAAACCTGCGCTGCTCATCAAAAAAAGGCCCGGTCGCGGAACGCCGAGCATGACGACCGCAATGTTTCGTTGTCTTGCGGCTTCGATCATTGCTCTGATGTTGTTTTCGGTTTGGTTGGCGGGAATCTTTCTAAGGATGTCGTTGCCGCCGTGGATTAGGATCAATAGATTCGGTTCGTGCGCATCCAGCAGGTTCGGTAATCTTTGCAACCCGTTACGGCTGATTTCACCGGGAACGCCGGCATTAACAACAGTAAGGCCGGTCAATTCGCCTAATATGCTCGTGTAGCTGCTTTCTGGTGATGCGCCGGTGCCGTATGTCAGGCTGTCCCCGAATGCTAAAATGACCGCATCTTTTTGTAGTCGTGGGAGCGTCGGCGACGGTTCGCAGCCCATGAGCAGAACGCCGAGGAAAATGAATATGTTCGATCTCGTCATAACAATGCCTTTGCAATGTCTAAAAATGTCTTGATTACCGGGGCGGCCAAGCGCATTGGCGCAGCTTGTGCCCGTTTGCTGCACGCCGAGGGCTTCAATGTGTGTCTTCATTATAGATCTTCTGAGGAAGATGCGAGCCGACTATGCGAAGAATTTAACCGTCAAAGACTTGGTTCTGCGATAACCTGCCAAGCCGATCTGCTCGAATTGGCGGATTTGACCAAGCTCGCCCAAGTAGCCGAAGGGGCTTGGGGTGGTGTCGATGTATTAGTGAATAATGCGTCGACTTTTTATCCTGGTGTCGTGGAGCACGTTACCGAGGGGGATTGGGAGGAATTATTAGGCAGTAATCTCAAAGCGCCGTTTTTTCTGGCGCAGGCACTATTGTCTTCATTACGACAGAACAATGGCTGTATCGTTAACATTATCGATATTCATGCCGAGAAAGGCTTGAAGAGTTATCCGGTATACAGCATCGCTAAGGCAGGATTAGCTGCGATGACACGATCACTGGCTAAAGAGTTGGGGCCTGAAGTCAGAGTCAATGGCATTGCGCCAGGGGCGATACTTTGGCCGGAGCACGAGATCGGCGACGAGATGAAGTCGGAAATTCTGCAAAGGGTGGTGCTCCAGCGATGTGGCGATCCGCTCGATATTGCCCGTGCACTCCGTTTTTTAATTGTCGATGCCAACTACATTACCGGCCAGATATTGGCGGTTGACGGTGGTAGAACCCTATTCAACTGACCAGGGAGGATTGATTTTTTTTTGTTTCAGGTTGTTTTTGTCAAATTCGTTCCAGAGTTGGCGATAACTTTTTTGGCTGACGGGGTGTAACTGTTCTCCGGCAATTTCAGCCAAAGGTTCGAGGACGAACGCATAACGTTCGATTTCATCGCGAGGAACTTGTAGGCGTCCGTCGTTGATGATTTGGTCGCCATAGAGAATCAGGTCGAGATCCAGGGTTCTGGCGGAAAATTTTTGGCAGTTGCGGGTGCGGCCGTGGTCCAATTCAATTTGCCTGAGGATTTTGGCAACTTGTTTGGCCGGCAGGTTGGATTCAAATTTGACGACCAAGTTATAAAAGTTTTCTCCGGTGAAACCTACCGGAGCCGTTTCGTAAACGCTGGAAATTTCCAAATTACCCAGTTCCTTTTTCAACGCGGCCAAGCTGGAAGGGATGTTGGTATCCCTGTCGATATTGCTGCCGATGCTGATGTAGCCGGTGGTCATAAATTATCTTTCGCCTCTTTCGATGATAATGCCGACGTCTTTGGCGCGGCTAATGGCCCCTCTTTTATTGAGAATGATTTTAACCCAGGGGATATTGAACTCGTTTCTCAATATATTAGCGATTTCCTCGATCAATGTTTCAACCAGAAAAAATTCACTTTGTTCGACAAATTGGACAACTCTATCGGAGACGGATTTGTAATCCAACGTATGGGCGATATCGTCGGTTTCTGCGGCTTTGCTGATGTCCCAAGCCATCTCGATGTCCAGGACGATAGTCTGTTTAATTTGTCTTTCCCAGTCATAGATGCCTATGACAGTGTCAATTTCAAGGCCGCCTAAAAAGATGATGTCCATTGCGATTTTCCGGTTATCATATTACGTAAAAAAAACACCAGTATCGGGGAAACGATGCCGTGAAACAAGTTTTAAGGGGGAGTTTGGGAAATGATTGAATGGTTGTTCGTGCCAGCCGCTTATTTGTTCGGTTCGGTGTCCAGTGCGATTATCGTGTGCAGATTAATGGGGCTTGAAGACCCTAGAAAGCAAGGTTCCGGTAATCCGGGGGCAACTAATGTGATGCGTATCGGTGGTAAAAAAGCGGCGGCTGTGACTCTATTGGGCGATGCATTAAAAGGCTTGGTTCCGGTTCTGATTGCTAAGACGATGGACGTAGATAGTTTGTTGTTGTCCTGTGTGGTATTTGCTGCTTTTCTCGGGCATTTGTACCCTGTTTTTTTTGATTTTAAAGGGGGGAAAGGAGTTGCCACTTCCTTTGGTGTGACTTTAGGGGTCGCTTGGTTGCTGGGAATCGTTGTGTCAGGTACTTGGTTCATTGTTTACAAAATCGGCGGAATTTCTTCTTTGGCCGCATTGATTGCAGCGACGTTAACACCGCTATACGTTTGGTTGATCGTCGGTGACAGTAACTTGGTGATCACTTTTCTATTAATTTCCTTGATTCTGCTGTGGCGCCACAAAAGCAACATCCAACGGTTGTTAGCGGGCGAAGAACGTTAGTTGAGCTTGAGGTCGACGGTTAGGATAGGAAGATGAGGTTCAAGCGATAGGAATACCTTAAAAAAGTCGACGGCTTAAATTTTGATCAATTCGTTAATCGGCCAACGCGGCCGGGCGGAAATTTGCAATTCCTCCTGTTGACCGGCTAATAGACGTTGGCAGCCTGCATAGGCAATCATCGCGCCGTTGTCGGTACAAAACTCGAATCTTGGAAAGTGCAGACGAACCCTTTCTTTTTCGGACATTTTCTGTAGATGTTTGCGAATTTCCTTGTTGGCGCTGACGCCTCCGGCGACAACCAGGGTCTTCAGCGCCGTTTGTTGCAACGCGCGTTTGCATTTAATCGTCAGTGTTTCGGCTGTGGCTTTTTGAAAGGCGAATGCGATATCGGCTTTATCCTGATGGGTTTTAGCGGATTCATTAAGTGTGTTGAGAGTGAAAGTTTTTAATCCGCTGAAACTGAAATCCAGCCCGGGGCGATCCGTCATCGGTCGGGGGAATTTGAAACGGTTGAGGCCTTGTTCGGCAAGCGAGGACAAGGCCGGGCCGCCTGGGTAGCCTAGTTCGAGCATTTTCGCGGTTTTGTCGAAAGCTTCGCCGGCAGCATCGTCTAAGGATTCACCGAGCAAGGTATAGCGGCCAATGCCTTCGACTTTGACCAACATCGTATGTCCGCCGGAAATCAATAGGGCGACGAACGGAAATTGCGGCGGGTTTGGTTCCAGCATCGGCGCCAGTAAATGGCCTTC
>JBNLEI010000276.1:0-2565 GCA_050304855.1 Methylococcaceae bacterium | reverse complement strand
ATCCTGCTATACAACTGGCCGCCGAGCCGTTTCTGGATCGACCGTTCGGCACTGTATCTGCCTGTGTTCGGCAATATTTTCCGGCTTTCGGGGACGGTATTGTTCGCCCGCGCAATGGGTTTACTGTTGCGTAGCGGGGTTTTGATCGTCGATGCGCTGGCCATTATGGAACAGTTACACGGCAATAAGTTCATGGCCAGCCGCGTGGCAATTGCGCGGGAAAGAATTTTGTTGGGTTCGAGCCTTGCCGAACCGTTGGAAACCAATGCGGTATTTATGCCGTTGGTACTACAAATGATCCGGGTCGGCGAAAACTCGGGAACCCTGGACGATATATTAGTAGAAATGACCGATTATCACGACGAATTGCTGCAGCAAGCCATCGCCAAACTGACCGGCATGATTGCTCCGGTAATGACCATTATCGTCGGCGGTATTATCGGTTTCGTATATGCCGCATTTTTAGTGGCGATGTTTTCCGCAGCGGGAGGAAGTCCTTCATGAATAATATTTATAAAGTAACAGCTTTTCTGTTGCTCAATATCCCTATCCTGGCAGGCGCCGATAACGCACCGGCCGGTGCGGCAAGTGGTTATGTTAACAATTCCGGGGATAGACTGCGCGATCCGACGGCGCAAGGCCGAAACCACAGCAATGTTACCGAAGCATTGATATCCGATAGAAAACTACGCCGTGCAACACCTGAAACGTTAAACGGCAACTCGCCTCATACCGTAATCAGGGCGGCATTGAGTGACCCCACGCAAATGTCGAGCAACTTCCGGCAAGCTTTACAACAGCTCAAAGTAAGAACAACAACTACACAATTGAAGACTACCGGTAACCTGCCGCCTTTTCCCAATGTTTCGCTGGCGGCAATTGTTTACGGCGACGACCAAGAAGCTTTTTCCATGCTGCATATTGACGACAAGACGGTATTGGTCAGAGTCGGCGATAAAGCTTCGTTCGTTGATAAAGACAAAGTGATTGATGTGGTGGTTAAAGAAATCAACCGCAGCGATGTGCATCTCGCCGTTTACCCCGCTAATGAAACCATTATTTTACGTTAATTGATACTAATTTATGTTCCTGCATCGATCGAAATTATGCCGTTTATGTTTCCTTGTCTTGTTTTCACTCAGCCAATACGGCGCTGCCCATGCAGCCGGTCAATGGGGTAACCAAAAAGTTATCGAAAATATTGCCTTCACCAAAATATCGTTGGCAGATGCGTTGGCTATTCTTTCCGAACAATCTGATATTAAAGTCATTGCCTCCAAGCAGGCAGCCGATATCCATGTCACGATGTTTCTTGCCAAAGTGACGCCGCAGGAAGTGGTCGAAGCCTTGGCCAAAACCTATAATCTTTGGTATCAAAAGGATCTTAATTCCAACATTATACGCCTGCATACAAAAAATGAGCGACGTCCGGGAGAAATTGGTTTTCAACCAAAACCCGTCAAACCTTCTTATCAACTCGAAGAAATAACCTATCCTCCGGAACAACAACCAATCGAGTCCTATAACGTCGATTTGATAGGCGATGATTTAGTTTATTCGAAGCGCATTGCGCAAATCGAATTCAAACACATCAGCGTCGGTGATGCGTTGCGAATTTTAGCCGAACAATCCGGCATTAACGTGATTGCTTCTGAAGAAGCATCAAAAATTAAACTGACTATGTTTCTCCGCAATGTCTCTGCCATGGAAGTCATCGACGCTATTTCCAAAACCTATAATCTCTGGTATCAGGAAGACAGAAGCAGCAATATTGTCCGCCTTTATACGGTACGGGAATACCGGTTGGAAAAAGTTGATTTCAAGAAGGAGGAGACGGAAATTTTCACAATGAAAAACGCAAAAAATGCGTTGGATCTGGCGGAAACCATCCAAAACCTGTTTGGTTATCAACGAGTTACTTTAAGTTTCGGCAATAACCCTCAAGCATTGTTGCGGGATTTGAATAACCGGTTCCAGTTGTTCGATATGATCGACGGTCGCACCAGTTTGGTACAAGGTGGCGGCAGCAGTAGTAACGGTGGTAATGGAAATAGTAACGGCCGCAACAATAATTTCAATAACCAAAATAATCTGAATAACGGGTCAAATAATCGGTTTAACAATCGCAACGGCAATATATCGTCGGGTAACCGTAATAATGACCAGCTTGACGAATATTTGGATACCACTGAAAAAGTGATTAAGCGCTTCAATGAAGACCGTGGCAACGGCGCCGGAATATCCAATTTACTATTGGGCAGCCAGGATGATACACACAACCTGTTGAGCGCCACCATCCGCCATCAGGCGCCGATCTTTGTCGGTGTAATCAGCCGTCAAAATCGGGTATTGGTGCGTACCCGCGACAGCGACGCAATGGCGGAAATCAGGCGACTAAACCAAAAAATAAACACCGAAAGTTCGATGCTGATGATGGAAGTAAAGATTCTATCCATTGACTTATCCGATGGTTATAACTCGTTATTCGATTTTAAGTTAAAGAGCGGCGATTTCAGTGTTTCCACGCTTGGTCAAACCGCTACTGCAGATCCTTTAGGCGCAGCA
>JBNLEI010000275.1:0-38859 GCA_050304855.1 Methylococcaceae bacterium | reverse complement strand
GTGGAAAAAATCCGCCACTGGGTTAACGAAGGCGGTCTGCGTAGCGAAGTGGCGATACTTTACCGCTCCAACGCCCAGTCGCGGCAGTTCGAGGAAAAACTGATGACCACCGGCATGCCGTATCGGGTTTACGGCGGCTTACGCTTTTTCGAGCGAATGGAAATCAAGAATGCGTTGGCTTATTTACGGTTAATGTCTAATCGACATGACGACGCCTCGTTCGAGCGGGTGGTCAATACGCCTACGAGGGGTATAGGTGCCAAAACATTGGAGGATATTCGCTTATTAGCCAGAGAGCGAGGGATTTCACTCTGGAGTGCGGCATCCGAACTGGTCGACCAACAACGTTTGTCCGCCAGAGCAGCCAACGCTTTGAAAAGCTTTATGACCTTGGTTGAACGAATGGAGGTTGATGCCGAAGGACTGGAGTTATTCGAAAAGGTCAAACGAGTTGTGGAAAACTGCGGATTGATCGAGCTATACAAAAAAGAAAAAGGCGATAAAGGAGAAACTCGGGTCGAAAACCTGGAGGAATTGGTTAATGCCGCCAGATTGTTCGATTATGAAGAAGATAATGCCGAAAATCTTGGCGAACTGGATATGTTTCTTGCCCATGCGGCATTGGAAGCCGGCGATATGCAAGGTGACGCCTACGAGGATTGTGTCCAACTGATGACATTACATTCCGCCAAAGGGTTAGAATTCAAGCTGGTCTTTCTAGTCGGGATGGAGGAAGGACTGTTTCCATCGCAGCAATCGACCGATGATCCCGGCCGCCTGGAGGAAGAGCGGCGATTGTGCTATGTCGGTGTTACCCGAGCTATGGAGCAGTTATATTTGACTCACGCAGAATCCAGGCGTCTCTACGGCAAGGAAAACTATCCCAGGCAGTCGCGTTTTATACGGGAAATTCCGGTCGAATATATTCAGGAAATCCGCATGCGAGCTAGTGTTAGTCGACCCGTGACTGCAACGGTTGCTGCGAGTTCATCGTTACAAACCGGTAGCTATAAATTAGGGCAGCGGGTCCGACATGCTAAGTTCGGGGAAGGCGTGGTTCTGCAGATGGAAGGCGACGGCGCCCAAGAGCGGGTGCAGATCAATTTTCACGATGCTGGTTTGAAGTGGCTCATGCTGTCTTATGCAAAGCTGGAAGCGCTTTAATGACGGTTTGTTTTAAGGCTATGTTTGCCTATAAAATACAAAGGATTTTCCGTCTTTATGCTGAAATTGAGAAAGTGACGATTCACTGAATTGCCGATATGCTGTCGTCAATGGTAGACTCGTTACCGATGATGGTTTTCATCAGCAACGAGTTTCGCACTAAGAAAAAGAACGCTTAGCCGTTTACCACTGGGACTCACCGGTTTCCGGATCGTACATTTCGTGGACGATTTTACGCCGGTTGGCTATCAGCTCTTCGATGCTGGGTGAGTTAGTCAAAGCACGGCTGATCGCTAATTTCATTGCCTCGTAGTTCGTTCGATAAAGATCTTTTCGATCCAGATTCGGGTCTTCGGCGCATTCCGGTGCAATCCAAAGCATCGCGATTATGCAAAGGTCGTTGGCCTGAGCGGGCGGAATAACCCCGTCTATCACGCTGTCCAGGACCGCATCGGCTACCGCCGATTGCACCGGGCCGCCGAACAAGTTAACGTAAGCGGTCGATTTGATAGTGACTTTGGGCACCATGATCGTTGCGGGTCGTACCTGTTGATTGCAGGCACGGATGGCGAACATTCGCGTATGGCCTTCAGTTTGTCCCATTAAGTTGGCAAACGCTTGGCCTACAGGGCCTTTGACGCTGCCGATAAGTATTTCCGGCATGGCGTCGGTGCCTTGTCCTTCGCTGGAAAACACCGTTGCTTCGCCGGTTCTGAACCAAATATCATCTGACATGAGAAACCTCGTAGGTGAGATTAATAAGGTGCGATTTTATTACAGAGCGGCTTGGCTTGTCTTTTAATTTTCCGAAGTCTTTTGGGGCGTCATTTGCGTCTAGCGATCAGGGTTGGAGTGGATGGTAATCCCCAACCCTCCAAGGGCTAATCGGTCTGGATTGATCGCAGTGAGGGCATTATTTGACGATCGATTTTACCGCTTCGACGACATGTTGAGCAGTAATGCCGAAGGCTTCGTACAGGGCGGATGCAGGGGCCGATTCGCCGAAGTGGTCGATGCCGACGACTTTGCCGTTAAGGCCGACATATTGTCGCCAGAAGCGGGTGACGCCGGCCTCGACTGCGACTCGTGCGGTAATTTTAGCCGGTAAAATCTTTTCCTGATAAGCTGCGTCCTGAGCGTCGAAAACCGAGGTGCTCGGCATAGAAACGACACGTACCGGAATACGGCGGCGAGATAGCATACTGGCCGCTTCCATAGCAATTTCGACTTCGGAACCAGTGGCGATAATGATTGCTTTGGGAGTTTTGCTCGGTTCCTTCAGAATGTACGCGCCCCGTTGAATATCGGCGATTTGCTGTTTGTTTCTTTTCTGATGCGCGAGTGTTTGACGAGAAAATACCAGCGTGGTCGGCCCATCCTTGCGCTCGATAGCCGCTTGCCAGGCAACCGCTGATTCGACAGCGTCGCAGGGTCGCCATACCATCATGTTCGGTATCATACGTAACGTAGCAGTTTGTTCTATCGGTTGATGGGTCGGACCGTCTTCGCCCAAGCCGATAGAGTCGTGAGTATAAACATTGATCACGCGGATTTTCATGAGGGCCGACATGCGGATGGCATTACGGGCGTATTCTGAAAACATCAAGAAAGTAGCGCCGTAAGGGATAAAGCCGCCGTGAACGGCGATACCGTTCATAATCGCTGTCATACCGAATTCTCGCACGCCATAATAAATGTAATTGCCGGAGTGATCGCCTTGGTTAACATTCTTACACCCTGCCCATAAGGTTAAGTTCGATCCGGCTAGGTCGGCTGAGCCTCCCATGATTTCAGGCAATAAGGGGCCGAAGGCACTGAGGCAGTTTTGCGAGGCTTTGCGGGTGGCGATATTTTCGGCTTTTTCGTTGACTTCGTTGATGAACGTAGCGGTTTTTTCCTGCCAGTCTGTAGGTAATTCACCTTGCAGCCGACGTTCGAATTCCGTTGCGAGTTCCGGGTAGGCTTTACGGTAAGCCTCGAAGCGTTTCCGCCATTCCTCTTCGAGGTGCGAGCCTTTGTTTCGGGCATCCCAACCTTTATGGATATCTTCGGGAATTTCGAATGCGCCGTGCGGCCAGCTCAGTGCTTTTTTTGCCAACGCAATTTCTTCTTCTCCTAGAGGAGCGCCGTGGCACGCTTCTAATCCTTGTTTATTGGGCGAGCCGTAACCGATGGTGGTTCTACAGATAATCAACGAGGGTTTATTGCTGACGGATTTTGCCTGCTCGATGGCTGAACGAATGGCGTCGGGGTTGTGCCCGTCGACCCGCGTAATGACATGCCAGTTATATGCGTCGAAGCGTTTCACTGTGTTATCGGTAAACCAGCCTCTAACTTCACCGTCAATCGAGATACCGTTATCGTCGTAAAACGCGATGAGTTTCCCCAGTTTCATAGTGCCGGCCAGTGAACAGGCTTCGTGGGAAATGCCTTCCATTAGACAGCCATCGCCCAGAAAGGCATAGGTGTAATGATCTATGATCGTATGCTTGTCGCGGTTGAACTGGGCGGCCAGTGTTCGTTCGGCCAACGCCATGCCGACTGCGTTGCTGATGCCTTGGCCGAGAGGGCCGGTGGTGGTTTCGACGCCCGGAGTATAGCCGTATTCCGGATGCCCTGGCGTTTTCGAGTGTAATTGTCTGAAGTTTTTTAGGTCATCGATTGTAACATCGTATCCGCTTAAATGTAGTAGGGAATAGATCAACATGGAGCCGTGGCCGTTGGATAACACGAAGCGGTCGCGGTCCGGCCAGGAAGGGTTTGACGGGTTATGTTTTAGAAAATCGTTCCATAATACCTCCGCGATATCTGCCATGCCCATAGGCGCGCCGGGATGTCCTGAATTGGCTTTTTGTACGGCGTCCATGGTTAAGGCGCGAATTGCGTTGGCAAGATCACGACGAGTTGGCATAAGTCATCTCCATAAGCTGGTTTCTAACAATATGCCGGGTATTATAACCAATTATGTGGCCGAATTTGGAATAGGCTGTTCCAAGCCGCTCAAGGGGGGAAGAAAACCCCGTATCGGAAACTTGGCCGGATAACGGGGTATTGAATGCTGTTTTTTGAGGATAGCAGCGATATGCTGCGAAATCGTCTCAAATAGCGTTTAAGGTGTCAGTCCTTCGCCCACAGTTACGACTTTCAGTGCATTAGTGCCGCCGGCTTGACCGGTTAGGTCGCCTTTGGTGATGATGAACTGATCGCCTTGTTTGGCTTGACCGCGTTCTTTCAGCTTATTGATCATGTCTCGGTTGACCTCGGCATGGTCGGCAGCTTGAAATTCGAAGAGAATGGGGAACACGCCGCGGTATAAAGTGACCTTGCCCAAAGTTCCTTCATGGCTGCTGAAAGCGAAAATTGGGATACCTGACCTGATCCGCGACATCCAAAGCGGTGTGGAGCCTGATTCGGTCAAAGCGGCAATGCCTGCAATCTGAGTGTGATTGGCCAGATACATGGCGGACATTGCGATCGCTTCGTCGATCCGATCGAATGCTTCCGTGACTCGGTGAGTGGAAGTTCTGACGCTGGGTTGTTTTTCCGTTTCTTTGCAGATTCGGACCATCGCTTCCACGGTTTTAACCGGATATCTGCCGGAAGCCGTTTCGGCCGACAGCATAATAGCGTCGGTTCCGTCGACAATCGCATTGGCGACGTCGAATACCTCTGCACGAGTTGGAATCGGGTTTTCAATCATCGATTCCATCATCTGAGTGGCCGTAATGACTGCTCTTTTCAGTTCTCTCGAACGTTTAATGAGATATTTTTGTGCAGCCGGCAGCTGAGCGTCGCCGATTTCCACGCCGAGGTCCCCGCGAGCGACCATGATGGCGTCGGAAGCTAGGATGATTTCATCGATGATTTCCATCGCTTCGGCTCGCTCTACTTTGGCGACGATACCGGCTTGGCAGTTTTCCGCTTCCAGCAACCGACGCGCCTCGTTGAGGTCTTCCGCGCAACGAGGGAAGGATACTGCAACATAATCGGCTTGGATTTGGCCGATGGTTTTGATGTCTTCCTTGTCTTTATCGGTCAACGCGGCCGCGGAAAGGCCTCCACCCAAAAGGTTGATGCCCTTATTGTTAGACAAATCGCCGCCGACCACGACAGTACACTCAACGCGTTTGCCGTCGGTTTCGACGACGTCTAAGACCACGCGGCCGTCATCCAATAACAGACGACTACCGGCTTTCACCTCTCTCGCCAGAGGTTCGTAGGTAATGCCGACTTGAGTGTTGTCGCCGTCGTTTTCGCCCAGGTTGATATCCAAAGCGAAAGCCTGGCCTTCTTCCAGCCAGACTTTGGTGTCTTTAAATCGGGCGATACGAATTTTAGGTCCCTGCAAATCGCAGAGAATACCGACGCGGCGGCCGGTTTTTCTGCTCAGTTCGCGAACGCGGTTGGCGCGATCGATATGATCCTGGGCGGAACCGTGAGAAAAGTTCAGACGTACCACGTCCAGACCGGCTTTGAACAAACCCTCCAGAACACCGGGTTTGTCGGTGGCCGGTCCTAATGTGGCCAGGATTTTGGTTCTTCGTAACATAGAATATTTAATCAGTTTGATTGGTTTATTTTGCGTTGACTAAAGCAATAGTTGTGTCAAGCATACGGTTGGAGAAGCCCCATTCATTGTCGTACCAGGACAATACTTTGACAAAGTTACCGTTGATAACTTTGGTCAGAGACTTGTCGTAAGTTGATGAAGCAGGGTTATGGTTAAAATCGATGGAAACCAGTGGTTTTTCGTTAATGTCCAGAATACCTTTTAATGGACCTTGAGATGCGGCTGTCAGAATCTCGTCGATTTCCTCTTTGCTGGTGTTGCGGCTAGCGGTAAAGGTCAAGTCCACGACTGAAACGTTGATTGTCGGAACGCGGATTGCGAAACCGTCCAATTTGCCCGCCAAGTCAGGAAGCACCAAGCCAACTGCTGCAGCGGCGCCGGTTTTAGTTGGAATCATGGATTGAGTTGCGGAGCGAGCACGGCGAAGATCGGAGTGATAAACATCGGTTAAAACCTGATCGTTAGTGTAAGCATGAATAGTAGTCATCAGACCTTGTTCGATACCGATCGTGTCTTTCAGCGGTTTGACCAGTGGTGCCAAGCAGTTGGTGGTGCAGGAAGCATTGGAAATAATAGTGTCTGATGCCTTCAATGTATCGTGGTTAACGCCGTAAACGATTGTCGCGTCAACATCGTTACCGCCTGGAGCGGAGATGACGACTTTTTTTGCACCGGCAGAAATGTGAGCGGATGCTTTCGCTTTGCTGGTAAAGAAGCCGGTACACTCATGAACTACATCGATACCTAGCTCGGCCCATGGCAGTTTCGCTGGGTCCCTTTCTGCGAAAACTTTGATTTTGTCGCCGTTAATAATCAGGTAGTCGCCGTCGACACTGACCTCTCCAGGGAATCTGCCGTGTGCCGAATCGTATTGAGTTAGGTGAGCGTTGGTTGCAGCATCGCCCAGGTCGTTTATTGCAACGATTTGAATTTCATCGGTACGGCCAGATTCATATAATGCACGAACGACGTTACGTCCAATACGACCATAGCCATTGATTGCAACTTTAATTGCCATAGAGAGTTCTCCGGAGTGAAAGTGAAAAGCATAAAGGGAATGTACTGGAAAGCACACAGAAAATCACATTACTATAGCAAATTAATGGGTTATTAGTCTATATCGGAGAACCTTAAGAACATCAGAAAATTTGCCAACAAATGCTAAACTACCGTAGCATGAAAAACGGCTATAACCCATTACTGACCAGTGAGATAAACGATGAAACGGCGTGATTTTTTATACCAGGCGGGTTCCGGACCTTTGATGGTCGGGGGTGCAATGTCACTACCGGGCTTGGCTCAGGCGGCTTCCGAATACAAATGGAAGATGGTGACGGCTTGGCCGAAAAACTTTCCCGGTTTGGGAACCAACGCCAATTTGTTGGCAAAGCTGATTACCGAAATGAGCGGAGGCCGGATTCAAGTAAAAGTATACGGAGCTAGGGAACTGGTGCCTGCATTCGAGGTGTTCGATGCGGTTTCTAAAGGGACGGCGGAGATGGGGCATGCTGGGGCTTATTATTGGAAAGGCAAGTCGGAAGCGACGCAGTTTTTTTCCGCGGTCCCTTTTGGATTAACGGCTCAGGAAATGAATGCCTGGTTGTATTATGGCGGCGGTATGGAGTTATGGCGCGAATTGTACAAACCGTTCGGGATCATTCCGGCGGCGACCGGCAATTCCGGAGTTCAGATGGCCGGCTGGTTTAACCGTGAAATTAAGACAGTCGATGATCTTAAGGGCCTGAAAATGCGTATTCCCGGTTTGGGTGGCGAAGTGTTGCGGAGAGCCGGGGGAACCACAGTCAACATGCCTGGCGGCGAACTCTTTACGTCATTACAGTCGGGGGCATTGGATGCCACAGAATGGGTCGGTCCTTATAACGATCTGGCTTTTGGGTTTTATAAGGTTGCCAAATATTATTATTATCCTGGATGGCATGAGCCGGGTTCCACAATGGAGGCGTTGATTAACGAAAAAGCATTCAATAGCTTACCGGGGGATTTGCAGCAGATCGTTCTGACCGCCTGCAAGGCAGCCAATATGGATATGATTTCGGAATATACTGCCCGCAATAATCAGGCTTTGGATACATTGATCAATAAACACAAGGTTAAAGTGTTGCCGCTACCGGACGAGGTGCTGAAGACATTACGGCAGATATCCGACGAGGTGGTTAAGGAGTTGGCCGGCAAAGATTCTCAGACAAAAAAAATCCACGATTCGGTAATGCAGTTTCGTAGTCAGGTTAGCCGCTGGGGGAATATTTCGGAACAGGCTTTTTTGAAGGCGAGATCTTTATAGTTCCGCGGATTTAAGTTGGGTGGAAAGAGGCTGTTCGCCTTGAATTTGGCCCGAATTTTTCGCCAGTTTAATGCATTCAAACATTAGTCCGTCGACATTTTGTTCAACACAATTTTCGGCGAATTGCAGGCCGTATTCGCACTGTTGTTTGATATGTTTGATAATGCCATGAATGGAAACCGGGATGCCGGATTGGGGCATCATGATTTCAATTCGAATCGAGGAATGGTCGACATCTGCCGATAAAGGTTTTCTCAGCCGGATTTTAATACCGTTATAGCTCATGTCGACGACCTCGCCTTCCATCACGATTTCTTCGTCGGACGAAGCCGGATCGATAATGATATTGGCGACCAGGCCTTGGGGCTGGAATCTTGGGTGTGTACGTTTTTCTGTATTCATGAACAATTCTTACGTAGCTTCCGAATCAGTATAGGTGCCAGTGCTTTAAACGGTAAAGTTTATTTGCTGCATCGTACCGCTCTCGCCTTGGTCGGTTAGGTAAATTCCGGTGTAAGCGATGTCTCCGAGAGATCGATTGCTGGCGGACTTGAGGTCGAACGGAGTGCTGCTGTGGCCCAAATATAGGGCGCCGATATTTTTTTCGGCGATTCCGAGAAGTTGGTCGGAGCCGTCTTCAGCATGTAGCCAAATTTTCAGGCGACCGAAGACAGAATCTGCTGCGTCGATAAATCCATTGTTGTCCAGATCATATCGAGCCAATTCGGAAAAACCGTTGCCGCTGGTTGGGCCGAACAATTCTGTGCCGTTGTTAATAATGCCGTCCCCATTTTTATCCAATGCCAATAGGCCGCTGCCGGTCTTCAATGTCGAGATTTTTTCTAGATTACCGTCTGTATCCAGATCAAATTCGAAATACTGATCAGACAGTTCTGCCGCATAGCCATCGAAATTAATGACCAATGGATCGATTTTTTCGGTGTCGCCCGCTCGGAAGGTGAAATGGGATTCGCTGGAAAATTGCCGACTCATTGTCAGTTCCACAGAAAACGAGATAGTGCGACCGTCGCGCGTATAGATCTTGCCAGTCGCACTGAATTCGGTTTGCTCTTCTTCTAGATACGATGAAATACGCTCATAGATAAGGCCGAATCCTGAGGGGCGTTCAGGAGTGGAAAAAAGTTGTTCGTTTTCGATCATCCCGTTCGAGGGCGCCGAGTTGATACGTTCGGCTGAAAACAGCTCGAAGTCTCGACCCGTAATGGCTTTTACCATCATTTTCACGATATTAGCCTTTAAACTATCGACTGTGTTTGTAGGCGTTGTTGGGCGGCCGCTTCCGCTGTCCGAGGTTTCCGTTTTCGTCGCCACTGGCTTAGTGGTCGCCCGATTCGCGTCGGCTACATTCGGAGACGGGGTGGCACCAGTAATTCGTAAGGATTCGGTTTCGCTATTGCGGATCTGTGAATAATGCCCGCTATGGATATGAATGGTTGAGTTTTCAATAATCATGTCAATCGACCCGGTCAAGCAAGCTAATAAATTAACTATCGGCCGCCGCTGCGGAATGTTAATAGCCGACGGACGATTAAGTTGTCTTTTACCCCATCAGGCGGGATTCTATCTTTTGCTTGTATTGCAGAAAATGTACGGTGTGCGCCTGATTGATAGCTGAAACGCCCAGGATAGGCGCGGGAACGTCAATCTCGTTGATATGAAACGGATAATCTTCGTGACTGTTTCTAAAACTCAGAATATGTTCTCTAACGGCAGGAAAAATCTTGCCGCCGTCGATACTTGAAAATTCTTTGTCATTGCAATAGATCGTTATTGAATGAGTTTTTCCACCAGATGAAGCGGCGATGATCCTTATGTTCAAGTCCATAAACGATTCTTGGGGGACGACTTTAACCGTTTTGCAGGAGATGATGCCGGCCGAATTTTTTTCAATTTCTAAGAAACGGATGTCGGTGTCGACCGGGATTTTGGCTTGATCAATCAGGCCGTGCAGAAACGAGAAATAATCGGCCAGAACGTGTTCCGGTTTAGCGTTGATATGTTGTCGGGTAAAGAGGGATGCCTTTTCATCGATAATATAAATCGCCACATGCTTTTCCCCTGCATGGTAAAAAACCTGAATGGTGCCGGGATCAATTTGCGAATAAAGAAACGGAATGAAGGTGTTGCTCAAAACATGCGGATCAAAACAAACCGGAGCGAAATATTGTTGGGTTGCGGCTAACTCCTGTATCAACAAGTCATTGGTTTCTATGGGCCAATAGGTTAGATGGTCACCTTGTCGGGTAAACAGTTGATAGTTGTCTTTGGCCGGTAAAATGTAACGCCAATTTGGTGAGGAATCTTGAAATAATTCGGTCAACTGGCCGACAATGCTTTTGATGCGCAGTGTGATGCTTTTGGCTCTCAATGGTGTGTAACAAAGAACCTGTAACGTATCGTCGGAAAGCGGTGTTTTGCTGTTGTTGAAAAGTTCGGTTGTGCAGTGGAAAAAACCTTGAATTCCCAGATGTTTCGAAACGGTGATTTCGCCCCAACTGGAAACTGATATTTGGTCGATACGATGAACGAAACAGCGACGGTTTTCGCCATAACTTAACGGATCTGAACGGGGGCTTATGACAACTTGCCCGTTATCTCGCTCTTCCGGCAGGATTTCACCCAGATTCACAATTAGTAAAGTCGAAAGCAATTGATTTGGGTGGTTATAAATCTCCAGCGTCTCATCATCCGTTTCTAAATGAGTATCGAAAAAACGATGTAGTTGGACGAGAATCTGTTGGATTTCGGTATTGCTGATTTTAAGGGAATGAGATTCAAAATGTATTTTTAAGTTATTCTGGTACAAGCGGTTAACCACCACCCAGCATAAAATTTCAAGCAGACTTTCTCCTTCTTTTATCACGACGGCCGGATTTGTTCGGCGACTGCTGACATGGCCGCAGTACAAATGCCAAAGCGGTTCGGCATGTTCCTGCTCAATTTCGATAATAGACAACTCCTCTTCTTTTTTGTGGATACTGGAGCGGGTGGTGATTACTTCGACTTTGCCGGGTTTATATTCCAGAAAAGCGTGCAATTTCCTGCCGATCAGCTTAAGGTCTTTATTGTCGCGGTAGTTGCCTTCGACGTAACGGCCCGCGAAACGCAAGATCATTCGCAGGCATTGTTTCAATTGGTCGCGAATGACGAGGTGTTCGTGCGTGGCTTTATTGATGTCCCAATAACGGTATTTGCAGAAATTGTTCAGCATATCGGCAGGCCATCGCCACTTACGGGCAATGTCTTGGAGGAATTCTTCGCGCAATACACGCAGTTTGGGGTTGAGAGACTTTGGCGAGGATCCCATGATTTTCAGATAAAAACATTGGCGTGATAACGACAGTTGTTTTTGTGAGGCGACTAAGTGAAGATACTCCTCTACTTTCTCATAAATCAATAGATAAGGATCCAGCTTGTCGATATCAAACTTGCCACTGTAAACGGCGGTTTTTAAGCTCTGACAAATCCACTGAGGCTGTGGATATTCGCTGGCGTAACATTCCATCAGGAACAGTTTCAATAACGATTTAAAAGGCGAGTCCAGCGACTTGTAGATGTGCCATAATGTGGCGCTAATGAATTCCTCGGCCGGTACGTTTTGCAGGCCGCCGAAATCGATGACTTCGTTTCTGGAAATGAAGCGGTTATCCAGCAAGTGTTTGATATAGTCATTGTAATGTTCTTCCTGGTCGGGCGGTACGACCCACCAGGCAGGAGCTTTGCCTGCAATATAAATAGCCGTTCGGTAAAATTCCTCCAGCAGCAGATAATGTTGGGTGGCGCCGCTGCTTTCCGATGAGATCGGCGCCTTTTCGCCACGGCGGAATTGATCGCTGTTGATCAAAAAAAAGTGAACTTCAAGCTCGAGCGACTGCGCCCATTTTTCAACGTCGTCCGCTTTTTGTTGCAGTTCTTCGACCGCTTCCGGTTCCAGTTCAGGAGAATGGCAAAGCCAGATATCCATGTCACTGGTTTTGGAAAATGCGATGCTGCCGACGCTGCCCATCAGAAAGATGCCTTCAATGTCGTAGTTTCTCAATGCCTTTCGGGTATATCGGTAGCTTTTGGAAAATTGTTTTGCGGCTAGAATCGTTGCTTTGTTGGGTGCGTAATCCGAAATTCCGGCCGGTGTTTCGGAGGAGACAAAGCCGGGTAGCAAAGCTTGGTTTTGATGAAAAATCAGTGGCAGCAGATTTAGAAAAATCTGTTGTCTCGGTTGAAGAAAATTCTGCACACTGAACAGCTTGTATTGATTCAAGTTCTTGAAACGTTGAATAACGGCATGAAGATCTTTGGTGCTGATTTCCTCACCCGGAGAGCCGAGGCTAATGAGGGGATAATTTTTTTTCAAAGCGGTGCCGGCAAGTCAAAATTTTCTCGGAAGCCTATTAAGTTGCGGTGCTGAAATAACGCTTAATAGCCTTTATCCTTTAAATGGGTTTCCGTCCAAGTATAGAGAATCAAATAGGCTTGTGAAAATTTAATTGAATATAGGGTTCTGTGTCTTCGCAATAACACTTAAAGCGGCTTAGACTGGCATGGCCGATTTCGATTTGAAAACTTTGCCGGAAGGATAAGCCCAATAAACGAGAAAACAACGTACGGATGACGCCGGCATGCGTAACGACCAAGATATGTTGCCCCGGATAATCCGACAACACCGTCCGCCATGCGTTTTCCACCCGACGGATAAACTCTTCATGGCGTTCGCCATTCGGCGGCGCGTGGCGCGATGGGTCCGAGTAATATTGTTCAAAAGCCAGAGGATCTTCGGCGATTATTTGAGCGGCGGTTTTGCCGTCCCAATCGCCGAAGTTGATTTCTTGCCAGGAGTCCTCGATTTTTAATGGCATGTTTTGTTGTTGACACAAATGCGATGAAAATTCGCGACAGCGTTTGAGCGGCGAACTGATTATCGCATCCCATTGCTGATCTGCGGTTTGGGCTAGCATTTGTCGCCAGCCCAATGCAGTTAGCGGGTCGTCCGTTCGTCCTCGAAACCGCGCTCCGCCTTGGGCTTCACCATGGCGGAGCAGGTCTACGATTGAAGTACTCAAGTTTGCGGCATGTTTGCTCTGGCGCCGTTAACGGCTGCTTTCACAGTTTCCGGAGCTGTACCACCGATGTGACTGCGTGCGGCGACCGAACCCTCAAGCGTCAGAATGTCAAACACGTCCTCCGAAATCAGTTCGGAAAATTGTTGCAGTTCCGCCAGTGTAATGTCGGATAAGTCGCGCTTGCTGTCGATACCCAAACGTACTGCTTGTCCGACGACTTCGTGAGCATCGCGGAACGGCATGCCTTTGCGTACTAGATAGTCGGCCAAGTCGGTGGCCGTGGCGAAGCCTTGTTTGGCTGCTCGGTACATGTTCTCTTTTTTCGCGCTAATGTTGGGTATCATATCGGCGAATGCCCTTAAACAATTGATCAGCGTATCTGCGCAATCGAATAGCGGCTCTTTGTCTTCTTGATTGTCCTTGTTGTAGGCCAGCGGCTGGCTTTTCATCAGCATTAGCAGAGAGACCAAATGGCCGGTGACGCGACCGGATTTGCCTCTTACCAATTCCGGGACATCGGGGTTTTTCTTTTGCGGCATAATCGATGAGCCGGTGCAGAACGCATCTGGGATATCGATAAAATCGAACTGGGCGCTGGACCACAGAATCAGCTCTTCGGAAAAACGCGATAAATGTAGCATGATGAGGCTGGCTGCCGCGGCGAATTCGATCGCGAAGTCTCGGTCGCTGACGGAGTCCAGCGAGTTGTTCGAAGGCCGGCTGAATCCCAGTAGTTCGGCGGTCATTTGTCGGTCGATTGGATAACTGGTACCTGCCAGCGCTGCTGCGCCTAATGGCATAACGTTGATGCGTTTTAAACAGTCTTCCAATCTTTCGCGGTCACGGCTTAGCATTTCGAACCAAGCCATCATGTGATGTCCGAAGGTGACCGGTTGAGCGACTTGTAAATGAGTAAAGCCAGGCATAATGGTGCTGGCTTCGCGTTCCGCCAACTCCAGCAACCCCTGTTGCAACCGTGTTAACTGGGCGAATATGTTGTCGATTTCGCTGCGCAGGTATAGGCGAATATCGGTGGCTACTTGGTCGTTTCGTGAACGGCCCGTATGCAGTTTTTTGCCGGCAATGCCGATTAACGCGGTCAGACGTGCCTCGATGTTCATATGGACGTCTTCCTGCTTGATTGACCAGTTGAATTTGCCGTCGGCAATTTCGCGTCCGATTTGCGCCAGTCCCTGTTTGATATCGTTCAACTCCTGTTCGGTCAAGATTCCGATGCTGCATAACATTTCGGCATGCGCCAGTGAACCGGCGATGTCTTGTTGGGCCATGCGACGGTCAAAATCGACGGAAGCGGTAAATACTTCAACAAAGGCATTCGTGGCTTCGGCAAAACGGGCGCTGGAAAGCTTTTCGGTATTAACTGTGGTCATGAGCGATTGTAAAGTAAAAGAAAAAATGAAATTATACCGGTAATCGAGAATTTTTTGTTTTACCGCCAGCGTTTAATTAGGTTTTGGTGGTAGGCCGAGGGGCGCATTAGAACTTGCCGACTTAATTGTTAGTAAATGCTGTCGATCATGTTTTTGAACCAGCGTGGCCGGAATACAACGACATATAAGGCGATCATTGCTGTTACCGGTATCGGGCCGATGTCGACCATCATTAACAGCAGGAAGATAAAAATGAATTTCAGTCGGGTTAGATAATGATTTTCACTCATATGATCTGAAGGAAAAAGCAAGCTATCAAACTGTATCACGAATCGAAGAAAAAATTTAATCGGTTATTAATCGTCGGGAATATATTGTGTGACCGGTCGCCTTTGAACCTGGGTACTGATAATAGAGTCGTATATGAAAATTTAATTTCCAAGGGAGGATGATGTGATGTTGCGAAACCTGGCAATTTTGCCGCTGTTATTGTTGGTGACCTCATGCGCTACGGTCAACGTCGATGTGGATTTTGATGAAAAGGCGGATTTTGAGCATTTGTACCAATATGCCTGGCTGGAGGAGAAGGCGCCGGTTACCGGTAATACCTTATTGGACACCAACACGTTATTGCATGATCGCGTGCGTAGCGGCATCGATCAATGGTTGGGAGCTCACGGTTATATCAAAAGCAAGAAAACGGAAGCGGATTTTCTGGTGATTTATCGGATGGTTATCGAAAATAAAACGAGGGTGACGGTCCTCAATCCTTATTACGATTACCCTTACAGTTGGCGTTTCGGTTATAGCCGTTATTTTTATTCGTCGTTCGCTTGGAACTACTATCCGGAGCACCGCGTCTACGAATACCAGCGCGGAACTTTGATTATCGATATCGTTGATCCGGTTAGTAAAAAACTCATGTGGCGCGGAATGGCCTATGAAGATATCAGCTTGCATACGACCCAAGAGACAAAGCAACGTTACGTGGATCGAGCTATTAAGTCGATACTTTCCCGCTTTCCTCCGCTTTCAGAGTCCTGAGTTTTTCTTAAAAGAACGGTCGATGATGGCTGTTAAAAGCCTTCAGAGGCCGCTTTTGTTAAGGTCAATCGATGACCGATAGGCCCTTTGCGATTGATTTATTGCGACTTATTACTGATGCGGCGACAATAAATATGTCGTTGTTTTACCTCCACGGCCCACACAAAACGGGTAGCCCCAATAAGTTTTTCAGAGTGTCATGGGAGATTTTCGCTTGGCCGTAATAATGATGCAGAGACCTTGATGACTACGGTAAAGATAGCCTGGTGGATTATTGGTTTGGCTTGGGGCGCCACGGAAATCGCGGCGGCTTTTTCGAGTCGTAATGTCCAGGCTACAGAGATCCTAAGCGAAAAGCGTTCGCAAACACTGATTTGGCTGGTTATTGTGTCGGCGCTGTTGTTTGCTCTAAGTCTAAAGAAACTACGCCTGCTACCTCTTCCGTGGCCGTCCGAAATTAATTTTTTACTGGGTTTAGTGTTATTTGCTAGCGGCATCGTACTAAGAATTTATTCGGTGTATTGTCTCGGTAGATTTTTTACGACAACGGTAGCCATTCAGAGTGACCATCGCTTGGTAAAGAAAGGCCCTTATCGCTATATACGTCATCCATCCTATAGCGGATTACTATGCAGTTTTCTGGGAGCCGGCATTGCAATGGGTGATCTTTTGTCTGCGCTCTCCTTACTGATACCCATCTTAACGGTGCTGTCAAAACGGATATCGATCGAAGAGCAGTGGCTGCTTAAATACTTCGGCGAACGATATCGGCATTATTGTTTAACGACCAAAAAACTGATTCCGGGACTCTTTTAGTTGACAGCTCGAAGAAGCCAATTAAATTAAATAGCATATCGCGTGTTACGGTAGCCTTGCCGGTTACAAAAGAAAATGATGCGCGGACCGATATTGTCTGACATACCAGGATTCTGATAGGAGCCCTATGACCGAAAAACATATTGTTATCGTCGGAGGCGGACCCGGAGGGCTTTGTGCCGCAATGTTACTGAGCGCTCGAGGTTTTAAAGTGTCGCTATTCGATAAAAACTCCGAACTCGGAGGGCGAAACAGAGGGATTAGGGTCGATGGTTTTGTGTTTGATATGGGTCCTACCTTTCTTTTGATGAAAGGCGTTTTGGATGAAATGTTTGTCCACTGTAATCGGAACAGCGCGGATTATCTGGATTTCATGCGATTGGACCCGATGTACCGGTTGGAATTTGACGATCGATCGATCGATATCCATTCCGATCCACAATACATGCGCTTGGAGTTGCAAAGAGCCTTTCCCGAAAGCGCGGCCAACTATGATCTTTTTTTGGAAAAGGAGGGTCGACGTTTTCGTCATCTATATCCGTGTATAACGCGAGATTATTCCAGTTGGCGGTCATTTTTGTCGTGGGACTTGATCAAAGCTCTGCCTTATCTGGGGGCCAATCACAGTGTGTTTTCGAATTTGGGTCAGTATTTTCAGGAAGAAAAAATGCGCTTGATCTTCTCTTTTCAATCGAAATATCTGGGTATGTCGCCCTGGGACTGCCCGGCTTTGTTTACGATGCTGTCGTATCTTGAGCACCGCTACGGAATTTACCATGTCAAGGGCGGTTTAAATCGGATTTCCGCAGCAATGGGACAAGTGACCGCGGAACAGGGCGGTGTCCTGCACACCGACACACCGGTCAAGTCGCTACTGATCGATCATAAAACTGTTACCGGCGTAAAACTGAATGACGGTACGGAAATTCGGGCGGACGAAGTCATCGTCAATGCGGATTTCGCTTATGCCATGACCGAACTGGTCGAGTCCGGTACGTTGAAACACTACAATCGACAAAACATTAGCAGGAAAGAGTTTTCCTGTTCCACTTATATGTTGTATTTGGGACTCGATAAGGTTTACGACATCCCTCACCATAATATCGTTTTTGCCAAAGCTTATAAGCGGAATGTCGATAATATTTTTACCAAAAAGATTTTATCGGATGAGTTTTCTTTTTATGTGCAAAATGCCTGCGTTAGCGATCCTACGTTAGCGCCAGCCGGCAAATCGACCTTATACGTCCTGGTGCCGATGCCTAATAACTTGAGCGCTATCGATTGGCAGGAACGGCAATCGGTCGTTCGCCAACAAGTGCTGGATGCGTTGGCTGTCCGATTGGGTTTGACCGACATTGCCGAGCATATCGAGTATGAAAAGACGATCACTCCGCAAGACTGGCAGGTCGATGAAAACGTTTTTTTGGGGGCGACCTTTAATTTATCGCATAAATTCAGCCAAATGCTTTATTGGCGACCGCATAACCGTTTCGAAGAACTGGAGCGTTGCTATTTGGTTGGAGGGGGGACGCATCCGGGTAGCGGTTTGCCGACCATTTATGAATCGGCTCGGATTTCCGCCAACATGATTTGTCGTAAATATGGCGTAGAGCCATTGCAAATTCCATCGGCTAACAACTGGCTGGATCAATCGTTCTGATGAGTGTCGATGCAATTCAAGTGTTCAGTCCCGTCGACGGACGATTATTGGACTCCTATCGTATCACTTCGTTAACCGACCTTATTTCGAGCATGAGGTCCGCCCGCGAAGCGGCAAAAAGCTGGGCGAAACTGAATGTCGATCAAAGGCTTGGCTTGTTATCTCCGCTGCAAGCGAAACTGATCGGCGAAACCGACACTATTGTCGATTGTTTATCGGCGGTAACCGGTAAAGTTAAAACGGAAGTGTTGTTGGGCGAGATTTATCCTCTATTGGAAATGCTTCGATATTATCAAAACAACGCGGTCGAAATTTTGGCGGCGCGACAGATTTCTACATCGCCGCTGGCTTTTCCGAATGCCACAGCAGGTTATCGATACAAACCTTACGGCGTTGTGGTTGTGATTTCGCCCTGGAACTTTCCTTTTCAATTGACGCTTTATCCGTTGTTGACTGCCTTGATTGCCGGAAATGCGGTTATTTTTAAGACTTCGGAATTAAGTTTGCCGGTAGGCGAATTGATCATGGCGTTATTGGCTTGTCTCGATCTGCCGAGCGGTTTGGTGCAATGGGTCGTCGGAGGTCCGGAGATCGGGAAGCGATTAATAGGGCAAAGGCCGGATTTGGTGTTTTTTACCGGAGGACTCGAGGCTGGCCGCGAGATTATGGCTGCCGCCGCGCAACATCCGGTGCCGGTGATACTGGAATTAGGCGGCAAGGATGCGATGGTGGTTTTTGCAGACGCTCAGCTCGATAGAGCGGTCAATGCGGCAATTTACGGTGCATTTTGTAATGCCGGCCAGGTTTGCGTGTCGGTTGAGAGACTTTATGTTGAGGCAAGCATTTTTCATCAATTTACAGAGCTACTTTGCAAAGCGGTGCAAAAGATCGAGGTTGGGCGTGAGGGCGAGGGGGATGTTGGTCCGATCTGTTCCGCAAAGCAAACGGAACTTATAGAAGCCCACTATCGGGATGCATTAAGCAAAGGCGCCAGCGTTTCGGGGGAGTTAATCTGGGACAGAGCCTGTTTGCAGCCGGTCGTGCTATGGAATGTTCGCGAAGATATGCGGATTTTGCGGGAGGAAACCTTTGGCCCTTTGTTGCCGGTGGTGTCGTTCACTGGCGAATCGGAGGCGATTGAAAAGGTCAATGCCTGCGATCTCGGTCTCAATGCCAGTGTCTGGAGTCGAGATTATGAGAAGGCGTTGCGCGTTGCGGACCAATTGGAGGTCGGCAACTGGGCCGTCAACGATGTCATCAAGAATATCGGGCACCCTGGCTTACCTTTCGGCGGGATTAAAAACAGCGGTTTCGGCCGCTATCATGGTGCCGAGGGGTTACGGAGTTTTTGCTACACGGTTTCCGGTTTGGTCAGTCGTAGCCGCTATCTTCGCGAACCCAATTGGTTTCCTTATTCGGATCAGGGATTCCGCGAATTGAAAGGATTTATCGATTTTGTTTTCGGAAAGGGGACATGGTGGCGGCGCATAAAACGCAATTGGAAAGAGTTGAGAGCATTTCGGCACTATGCGGGGCTGAATATAAGTCAATATTGGCATAATTTTGTAGTCTTTATAGGCAGAAAACGGTATTGATATGAATACGAAATTACGTCAGCAGAAGGTTGTTGTTATCGGTGCCGGTTTAGGGGGCTTGTCGGCGGCGATATCTTTAGCCAGCGAGGGCTTTTACGTCACCTTGTTGGAGAAGAATGATAAAGTCGGCGGAAAATTGAATGTCTTGCAAAAAGATGGATTTACCTTCGATTTGGGGCCTTCGATTTTAACCATGCCTCATGTTTTCAGACGCTTATTCGAGCAGGCTGATAGAAAATTCGAGGATTATGTTCAAATTCAGGCGTTGGAGACCCACTGGCGTAACTTTTTTGAAGATGGAACTGTGTTTGATTTGTGCGCCGACCCGGAGGCCATGAGGCGTGAACTTCGTAAGCTCGATGCCGGCTCGGAAGCGGAGTTCGAGCGATTTATCCAATATGCGAAGAAGCTCGGTAAGGCTGTCGAGCGGGGCTATTTTACCGAAGGACTGGATTCGCTGGGACAATTGCTTAAGCATTACGGCGTATTGCAGAGCTTATTGGATTTCGATGTATTTCGTTCGATGGATCAGGGGGTGAGACGCTATATTAGCCACCCTAAGTTGGTTGATGTGCTGAATTATTTCATCAAATACGTTGGCTCCTCTCCCTACAGCGCTCCTGCACTGATGAATTTGCTACCTTATATTCAGTTCGAATACGGGCTCTGGTATGTTAAAGGCGGTATGTTTGAATTGGCTAAGGGAATGCGGAAGTTGGCAGAAGAACTCGGCGTCGAAATTTTGCTTGAGACGGAAGTTTCGCGGATTCGTCAGCGCCAAAACCGAGCTGAGTTGGTCGAGTTGGCGAATGGCGATTCACTGGCGGCCGATATTGTGGTATCCAATATGGAAGTCATTCCGGCTGCCCGCGAGTTATTGCAAAGACCGGAAAAGCGCTTGAAAACGTTGCGACGTTTCGCTCCCAGTTGTTCGGGTTTGGTATTGCATCTAGGGGTCGACCGGGTATACGATCAGTTGGCGCACCATAATTTTTTTTATTCGGCGCAGCCTAAGCAGCATTTCAATGCGGTTTTTCGTGAAAATCGGTTATCGGAAGATCCGACTATTTATTTAGTCGCGCCGGTTAAGACCGATCCGACTCAGGCTCCTGCCGGATGCGAAGTGATCAAAGTTTTGCCGCATATTCCGCATCTGGATCCGGACAAACCGATGCATCGAGACGATTACATGGATTTTCGTGAGCGCGTTTTGGTTAAGTTGGAAAGGATGGGGTTGACGGATTTAAGACGGCATATTGTTTGTGAAGAAACCTGGACGCCTCTGGACATTCAGGCGCATTATTATTCCAACCAAGGGTCTATTTATGGCGTCGTATCCGACCGCTTCACCAATCTTGGTTTTAAAGCGCCGCAAAGAGACTCCGAGATCGACAATCTTTATTATGTGGGAGGAAGCGTCAATCCCGGCGGCGGCATGCCGATGGTGACGTTGTCCGGACAACTGGTTCGAGATAAAATTCTGGCCGATTTAAAAGAAAGATAATTTTGGGGCAATGTCAACGATTGTTTGCTAAGTTTGGAGTTATTCCGTTGCATTTTTTTAATGATGAATTCTGAACAATCGTTTAGCCGATTGGATAGGGCTTTCGCAGGTTTTTTAGGTCAACGATCGGCTTTGCAGGGAAAGCGAAGAGAGGCGTTCGAAGTGTTGGCGGCAAATTTATCCTCGCAGCAGGCAGCGGGGCATAGTTGTATTTTGATCGGCGATGAGGACGCCGAATTACTCCAGTCATCCGGACTGCTTTCTGGTTCGGTACCTATGCCATTGGTGCTAGAACAAAATCGGCTGTATACCCGGCGTTATTGGCACTATGAGCAGCGATTAGCCGGGCAAATCAGACAGTTGTGTCAAGTAGGCTATTGCTGCAACGGGTTGGACGATATTCTCGATCGATACTTTCCCGATTTGGTCGACGAGACCGATTGGCAGAAGGAAGCGGCCAAAAAAGCGGTGAAGCAGGCTTTCAGCATGATTACCGGCGGGCCGGGGACCGGCAAAACTTCAACCGTGGTTAAAATTCTTGGCGTGATGTTAGAGTTGGCTTCGCGGCCGTTACATATTGCTTTGGCCGCGCCTACCGGTAAGGCGGCAATGCGTCTGCAGGAGTCAATCGGATCCAACAAAGCCGTTTTGCCTTGTTCCGAAGCGGTAAAACGGTTAATTCCCGAGAAAGTGACGACGATTCATCATTTGTTAGGTGCGCAGCCTCCGACGCCTTATTTCAGGCATAATGCTTCATCCCCGTTGCCATACGACGTCATCGCAATCGATGAAGCCTCTATGATTGACCTGGCCTTAATGAGTAAGTTGGTTGACGCTTTGAAGCCCGGGGCAAGGTTGGTTTTATTAGGCGATAAAGATCAGTTGGCGTCAGTGGAGTCCGGTGCGGTATTGGCCGACTTGACCTCCGCTTTGCCTGAACATACGTTAGAATTGTGTAAATCCTATCGTTTTCAGGGCGAAATTAAAGCATTGGCCGAGGCCGTTAATCGACAGCAGGGCGAGTTGGCTTGGCGACTGCTTAAGAATGGGCGAGAAATGACGAATTTATTGTCTGTCGATATATTAACGTTCATTGTGTCGCAGTATCGCGAGTATTTGCAGTTAATTGATCAGGCGGCAGGTTTTGCAACGATTTTTGCCGCATTCAACCACTTTCAAGTGTTGTGTTCCAATCGTCAAGGAGGCGGTTCGGTGGCGGAAATCAATTATCGTGTTGAGCAGCGGCTCGCAGAATTGGGCTTAATTCATTTGCAGGAAGCGCAGTGGTATGCGGGCAGGCCGGTGATGGTCGTCGAAAATAATTCAGCTATGCAACTGTATAATGGTGATATCGGGTTATGTTTGCCGGATTCCGAATCTCGTCAGCTTCGGGTTTGCTTTCAACGGCCTGACGGAAGTATCAAAACAGTTCTTCCTGGCCGTTTGCCGAAATCGGAGACGGTTTACGCAATGACCGTTCATAAAAGTCAGGGCTCCGAGTTTGACCGGGTTTTGTTGGTGTTGTCCGAACGTTTGAGTCCGGTGTTGACGAAGGAATTGCTTTACACCGGTATTACGAGAGCCAAAAAAGTAGTCACCGTGAGCGCTTCGGAAGAAATTTTTGTCGACTCGGTCAAACAAAAAGTTTTGCGTACCAGTGGGCTGGCTGCTAGATTGGCAGACTGATTACGTTTTAATTTCATGGTTGTTTATGCGGGCGATACACGAAAGAATCAAAACTCTTTTAGCAAATGTCAAGGAAGCGGGTGCCGCTTTGCTGATACTGACTGAAGGGTTGTCGTTATTCGATCCGGTTAGCGATGTTGCGAGACGGATTTTGGTCGCCCAGGAAAGCCTGTCGAGCCACCAGGAAGCGTTGCAATATGATCCGTCTCTGGGAGCGATGGTTGATACAGAGGCAGCCGGCTTGTTGGATGAGATAGTGGACGGCGATGTGATTAGCGAGTTGGAGGAGAGGCTGTTCGGTAGTGACGACAGCACTATGGACGACAGTGTGGCTCAGTTGTTAAGCGAGTTATTGGAAAAAGTCGAACGGAAATATGTGCGATTGATCGAGAGTGTTCATCAGTTGAACGCCGTGCTTGATCGGAATGTGTGATCGAAAATAAGCTTTGCTTTAACGGAATTAACTTAAAGACCGGCAACTTTCAAGTGATTAGTGATCTCGCTGTACGGAAAAACGGGCTAACTGTATCAAAGCGTTTTTGTAGTCCGATTCCGGTAGGCAGCTCAATGCGTCGATAGCCTTTTGTGCTGCGGCATCGGCGCATTTTTCCGTGTATTCGATCGCATTGGTTGCTTTTACGATTTCATAAACCTCGGCAAACGCCTCGCGAGATCCTTGCCTGATGGCGTTAACAACAATTTCAGCCTGTTCCGGTGTGCCGCGCTGAATAGCGTAAATCAAGGGAAGTGTTGGTTTTCCTTCAGCCAAGTCATCGCCAAGGTTTTTGCCGAGATCCTCGGTATTGGCCTTGTAGTCCAGTGCGTCGTCAATCAATTGAAAAGCAACTCCCAGTTCCTGACCGTATGTTGCCAATGCATTTTCGGTCACGGCGCCTGCGTCGGATAGGACGGCAGCCAATTGGGTCGCGGCACTGAACAGAATGGCGGTTTTGCGCGCGATGACTTCTAGGTATTTTTGTTCGGTTGTGTCCGGATTATTGCAGTTTAATAATTGCAAAACCTCGCCTTCAGCGATTGCGGTCGTGGTCTTGGAAAGAATTTCCATGACCCGCATATTATTGGTGCGGACCATCATTTCAAAAGCGCTGGAGTAAAGATAATCTCCTACCAAAACGCTGGCAGCATTACCCCATACGGCATTGGCGGAGTCTTTGCCGCGACGCAGTTCGGATTCGTCCACGACATCGTCATGCAGCAGAGTGGCCGTATGGATAAATTCGATGACTGCCGCCATGACCAAATGGTTATACGTAGTTTCCCCGAGCGCTTTGGAGGTCAGCAGCAATAACATCGGCCGCAGTCTTTTGCCGCCGCTACCGATAATATAATGGCCCATTTGGTTAATTAGGACGACATCGGAACTCAGTTCGTCCATAATTAACTTATCCACAGCTTTGGCTTCTTCCGTAGTCAGGTTTTTTATGGAATCGAAATCAATTGTTGCCGAGTCGCCGAGTGAATCTTCTACTGCCATTATTAGTTTGTTGGTTGAGGTTTGCTATTCCCTGCAGGGAATTTAAAATAGCCAGCCATGCTAGTTAAAAACAGGGACTGGTGTCAATAATTTTGTTGTGTTATTTTATGCGCAATTTGCCGTGTTGTCTAAATTAAAGTTTGACGACGTATTTTTTTGTAAATATAATTGTCTGTTCACTTTTAACAGATTAAATCCTTGACGGAGCTTGCGCTGATGTATGCGGTAATTCAAACAGGTGGTAAACAGTACCGAGTAGAAGAGGGTGCTACCTTAAAAATAGAAAAACTTGAACTGGGAACTGGTGACAGCGTTGAGTTTGATAAAGTGCTGATGGTGCAATCAGACAATGCTGTTAAAGTTGGTCAGCCTTATGTTGAAGGCGGCAAGGTGACTGCCAAAGTTGTTTCGCAAGGCAGACACAAAAAAGTAAGAATCATTAAATTTAGAAGACGTAAGCACCACATGAAACAAATGGGTCATCGTCAGTATTACACAGAAGTCCAAATTACTGGCATTTCTGCATAAACAATTAAGGGGTTGAAAAATGGCTCATAAGAAAGCGGGGGGCAGTACCCGGAACGGACGTGATTCTAATGCACAGCGGTTGGGTGTTAAGCGTTTCGGCGGTCAAGTGGTTAAAGCCGGCAATATTCTGGTTCGTCAGCGCGGTACGAAATTTCATGCCGGCGACAATGTTGGTATCGGTAAAGATCATACTTTGTTTGCCACTGCAGACGGTAAAGTGGTCTTTGAGGTGAAGGGACCGAAAAACCGTAAATACATCAGTATTGCCGCTGCCTAATTTTTTGCTGTTGCAGCAGCGCATAAACAATCTGATAAAAGCCTCGTCCTTTTGACGGGGCTTTTTTGTTTTTATCGATAAGGTTATGAGATTTGTAGACGAAGCGGAAATCCGCGTAGAAGGTGGGGACGGCGGTAACGGCGTTGCTTCTTTTCGCCGGGAAAAATTCATTCCTCTAGGAGGGCCGGATGGTGGCGATGGCGGTGATGGCGGCAGTGTGTATTTGGTTGCCACCGAAAACGTGAATACCTTGGTTGATTTTCGCTACCATTCTGTACATCGGGCTCAACGTGGGCAGAATGGGATGTCGCGTAACTGTACCGGGAGAAAAGGTGAGGATTGTTTGGTGCCGGTTCCTCCGGGGACAATCGTTTACGAGGCTGACACCGGAGAAAAGATCGGAGACCTGACGCGGGTGGGTGAGCGATTGCTGGTGGCTAAAGGCGGTTTTCACGGGTTAGGTAATACCCGTTTCAAAAGCAGTGTCAACCGCGCCCCGCAGCAGTTCAGCAAGGGTTCTCCCGGCGAGCAGAGGTCGCTACGTTTGGAATTGATGGTGATTGCAGATGTGGGTTTGCTGGGCATGCCGAACGCGGGAAAATCCAGTTTGATTCGGTCGGTATCATCGGCTCGTCCGAAAGTGGCAGATTATCCTTTTACGACGTTGCATCCCAATTTAGGTGTGGTCAGGGTCGACGACATGCGTAGCTTTGTCATTGCCGATATTCCCGGAGTTATCGAAGGAGCGGCGGAAGGTGCGGGCTTAGGACTGCAGTTTTTAAAGCATCTGTCCAGAACGGGGTTGCTTTTGCATGTGATCGATGTAGTGCCGTATTCGGGAGGAGATTCGCCGGTCGAGGCGGCACAAAAAATCATCCATGAAGTCGAGAAGTGGAGTGATGAGTTGGCGGGCAAGCCGCGCTGGTTGGTGTTGAATAAAGTGGATCTGTTGCCGGCTGATGAGGTTGATAGTCACTGTAGGCAGATTGTCGATGAGCTTGGTTGGAAAGGGCCTGTTTTTACGCTTTCCGCGTTGAAAAAGCAGGGTACTCAAGATTTGGTGTACGCAATTATGGACTTTTTAGAGTTGCAGCGGCGGGTGCAAAGTGGGCAGAGCTGATTTTTGTAATGCAAAAAGGGTTGTTGTCAAAATTGGCAGTTCATTATTGACGAATGGCGGCCAAGGTTTGAATAAGTCAGCTATCGCTGGATGGGTGGCGCAAATGGCCGAGCTTAGATTGCAAGGTCGGGATGTGGTTCTGGTATCGTCCGGATCCGTGGCGGAAGGGATGAGTCGCCTGAAGCTGAAAAGCCGGCCCCAGACATTGCACGAATTGCAGGCTGCTGCGTCAGTTGGTCAAATGGGGTTGGTGCGTAATTTCGAGAATAACTTTCAGGAACATGGTCTTCTGACTGCTCAAGTATTGCTGACACATGATGATCTATCCGATCGCAAGCGTTACCTGAATGCGCGCAGCACACTTTTAACACTGTTGGAGTTTGGTGTTGTTCCGGTTATAAATGAGAACGATGCGGTGGCGACCGAGGAAATCCGCTTCGGTGATAATGACACACTGGGTGCTTTGGTGGCTAATTTGGTAGAAGCTGATTTGCTGATCATATTGACTGACCAACTGGGTTTATACGATGCAGATCCCGGTGTGGATCCAGCTGCTAAGCTGATTTCATCAGCCAGTGCTAAAGATCGTCGTTTGGATGAGGTTGCTGGTGGCAGTCGCAGTGGTTTGGGGCGGGGAGGAATGTTTACCAAAGTTAGGGCAGCGCGTTTGGCGGCCCGTTCTGGGGCGGCTACGGTGATTGTTTCGGGGCAATTGGAGAATGTGATTGCGGCGGTCATAAAAGGGGACGACATGGGGACCTATCTAGTGCCTGATATCGCGCCGATGGCTGCGCGGAAGCGTTGGTTGGTGGGGCAGTTGCAAAGCAAGGGGCGGTTAGTGTTGGATGACGGTGCAGCAAAAATTTTGAGATGTGAAGGTAAAAGCTTGTTGGCTGTTGGGGTCAAGAGCGTTAATGGTGTTTTTCGGCGCGGGGATCTGGTGAGTTGCGTCGATTTACGCGGAGTCGAAGTGGCGCGCGGATTGGTTAATTATGGGGCGGAAGAGGTGGCTAAAGTAGCCGGAAGAGCTAGTTCCGAGTTTGAAAGGTTATTGGGTTATGCCGATGAGGAGGAGTTAATTCATAGGGATAATCTGGTTGTGATCGAATAGCTGATTCCTGATTCTCGTTGCTTGTCGGGTAAGGTGGGTTATTATCAGGCATAAAAAAGCCGCCAACCTCTCAATTATAGGAGGTTGGCGGCTTCTTAATATCCGGCATTAGGGCTTGTTAAGCCATGGTGCGGACTTTTGCGTTTAGTCTGCTTTTGCTGCGAGCCGCTTTATTTTTGTGGATAAGGCCTTTGTTTACGGCTGAATCGATAACGGGCACAGCTGATTTAAAAGCGTTTTGTGCCTGCTCTTTGTCTCCAGCATTGACTGCTGCAATTACTTTTTTGATGAAAGTGCGTAAGTTGCTGCGCTGTCCCGCGTTGCGAACACGGCTTTTCTCAGCTTGGCGCGCTCTTTTTCTAGCTTGTGGTGAATTAGCCATGGTGTATCAATTCTGATCAGAGTTAATTAAGAACCCGTTATTATCTTTATAAATGATATTATTGTCAAATAAAAAACAGGGGGATTTAACTGATAAGCCGATCGTTTTCAAGTCTTGTCATCGGACTAATACTTGGATTCGGAAAACGGTTTTTCGAAGAATTTAACGATGAAATTGATCGGTTCGATTATTTGGCGACAACAAAAAATCGGACGACTGGAAAGTTGTAGCAGAAACTGTGTATTTGATGGAGAAAAAATATTGAGCAGGCAACTGTTTAAATCCACTGCAATTGTTAGCAGTATGACCTTAGTTTCCCGTATTCTGGGATTTATTCGCGATATGCTGTTTGCCCGAATTTTTGGGGTGGACTCCGGGACTGATGCATTTTTTGTCGCTTTCAAAATTCCCAATTTTTTGCGTCGCTTGTTTGCGGAAGGTGCTTTCGCACAGGCCTTCGTTCCGGTGTTGTCGGATTACAAGGAACAGGACAATAAAGAGACATTAAAATTATTTGTCGATCGGACGGCGGGTACTTTAGCGTTGGTATTGATGTTGGTGACCATAGTCGGTGTCGTAGGAGCACCGGTGCTGATTACCATTTTTGCGCCGGGATTTTTATGGGAAGGCGGACAGTATGATTTGGCTGTACAAATGCTGAAGATAACTTTTCCCTATTTGTTTTTTATTTCTTCGGTTGCTTTTGCCGGAGGGATCTTAAATTCACACGGTCGATTTGCAATACCCGCTTTCACCCCGGTTTTTTTAAATTTATGTATGATCGCTGCGGCAATTTGGTTGTCGCCGTTAATGCCTGATCCTGTGGTTGCTTTGGCATGGGGGGTATTTGCGGCTGGTGTGGTCCAATTGTTATTTCAATTCCCTTCATTAATGAAGTTGGGTTTGCTGCCAAGGCTTAGGTTTGGATTCTATGATGCGGGTGTCAGGCGTATCATGAAATTAATGTTGCCGGCCATTTTTGGCGTTTCCGTTACCCAGATCAATTTATTGCTGGATACCTTGATCGCGTCTTTTTTGACCGCGGGTAGCGTCTCTTGGCTTTATTATTCGGATCGTCTCGTCGAATTTCCTTTGGGGATTTTTGGAATTGCGCTGGCGACGGTGATTTTGCCGAGTTTGTCAAAAAATCATGCGGCGGATGAGACCGAATTATTTTCAAAATCGCTCGATTGGGGGTTGCGTCTTGTTTTGCTGATTGGTGTGCCGTCCACACTGGGTCTGTTTCTGTTGGCGGAACCCATGTTGTCTACGTTGTTTCAGTACAACGAATTTGGTTCGGATGATGTTCTCCAAGCAGGAAAAAGTCTTAAGGCTTATGCCGTCGGGTTGTTGGGTTTTATTTTAGTGAAGGTGTTAGTGCCCGGTTTTACCTCGAGAAAGGATACTAAAACGCCGGTAAAATTTGGCATATATGCAATGCTGGCCAATATGTCGATGAATATCGTCTTGGTTTTTCCTTTAGCTCATGCTGGATTGGCGTTGGCAACCTCGCTAGGCGCTTTTTTCAATGCGTCGTTATTATTGAAAAAGTTACTCAAAGATAAGGTGTATAGACCGCTCAAATATTGGCGCATCTTTATTCTACGCATCATACTGGCAAATGAGGTTATGGCTGTCTTTCTGACGCATTTTGTTCAGCCGGAACAATGGGGTGATTGGCTGGCTCATAGTCGTATAATGAATTTGGCTATATGGATCGGGTTGGGCATGTTGGTCTATGGATTTACATTATTATTGTCCGGTTTTAGATTCAGGCACTTATCTGGTCAGCGGTAAGGTATTTTTAATGAGTAAGCTTATAAAATTCACAGGAATTAGATTTGTCACACAAAATTCCAGTTAAGGTAGAATAGCCGGTAATTTAAAAACTTGAGTGTTAAAAAACAGTTATTAGGTATGAAAACAAAAGCAATTGGTTTTATCGGCGGTGGCAATATGGCCGCCAGTTTGATCACGGGATTGATAGAAAGTGGACATTCTCCCAAACAAATTTGGGTTTCCGATATCAATCCGGAAACCTTGCAACGACTCGCTGCAAAATTGCAGGTTAATGTGACCGACAATAACGAAACGGTGATTAGTGAATCCGATGTAGTGGTTTTTGCAGTCAAGCCGCAGGTGTTGTGCGAAGTCGCGAAAAATACGGCAGCATCTATACAAAGGACAAAGGCTCTGGTGGTATCGATTGCAGCCGGAATTTCTCAGCAAAGTTTGTCGCAATGGTTGGGTCAGGAAGTACCCATTGTTCGCTGTATGCCGAATACCCCAGCTCTGGTGTTGACTGGGGCGACCGCGTTGCATGCGAATGGCAAAGTGAACGGCGAACAGAAGGATTTGGCGGAAAATATTCTCCGGGCTGTGGGGGTGACGTTATGGGTGGATAATGAATGTGAACTGGATGCGGTGACTGCCGTTTCAGGAAGTGGACCGGCCTATTATTTCCTATTGATGGAGGCGATGGAGAAAGCGGCCCAGGAACTTGGGCTTAGCGAACATACCGCACGTTTGTTGGTTCAGCAAACGGCGTTGGGGGCGGCAAAAATAGCCCTGGAGTCCGCCGAGTCGCCAGAACAATTGAGGGCGCGGGTCACGTCGCCAGGCGGTACCACTCAACAAGCGATAGAGGTTTTTTTACAAGGAGAGTTTATCACGCTGGTTTCCAGAGCTATGCATGCGGCAAGAGACAGGGCCGTTGAGATGTCCAAAGAATTGGGAGAAAAATAATGGATTCCACTTATATGACTAATCCGCTCATTTTTTTGATCGATACCTTGTTTTCTTTATATATTTTGGCAGTAGCGTTGCGCTTTTTGTTGCAGTGGACCAATGCCGATTTTTATAATCCCGTCTCTCAGTTTTTGGTAAAGCTAACGCATCCGCCATTGAAATTACTGCGACGTTTCGTGCCTTCCGTCGGAAAAATCGATTCTTCTTCCTTAATTTTAGCTGTATTGCTACAAATGATTGCCGATTTTTCGATTCTGGCTGTCAAAGGTGTCATGGTTAGTTTCCCGGCGCTTATGATTTTGTCGTTGAGCCAATTGATCTCTCTTTTTATCAATATCTTTATTTTTGCGATTTTTGCCCGGGCGATTTTAAGTTGGATCGATCCCGGCAATTATAATGCGGCGTCATCCATTTTGTATTCACTGACCGAGCCGGTATTGAATATGTGCAGAAAGATGGTGCCCGATCTCGGCGGTATTGACTTGTCTCCGCTGGTGGCCCTGGTTTTGTTGCAATTGGCGAAGATGATGGTTTTGCCTCCATTGCAAGAGTTAGTCAGTTTGATCGGATAATGTTTCCGGGAAGCATGATATCGATATTATGCTACATTTAAAAATTGTCTACCGAATATGACGATGCCCGGTTGTTTCGTTCTTCGAATTGCGGAATATGTAGACTGAAAGCTGATTCAGCAGCTAGTTCCGTGGTGAAAATTATAGAAAAGTTTCTGATGAGAAATCATTAATGCTAAAGGTTGTCAAATGCGGAATTTCCGTTCCATAAATTCGCTGTTGATTTGTTTCTTAGTCGTGCTATGCCAGAGTGCTTTGGCAAAAAATATGTATCGCTGGGTCGATGAAGACGGACGAGTTTTCTTCTCCGATCAAGTGCCTCAAGACCAGATTCAGCACAAAAGAGAGTCGTTAAATCAAGACGCGCGCGTGGTTGAAGTGGTTGATGAGGCTAAGACCAAGGAACAAGTCGAATTAGAAAAAAGATTGCAGAAATTGCGATTGGAACAGGAAAAGATTATTGCCAAACAGAAATCCCACGATAAAGTGTTACTGAGCACCTTTCGCAATCTCGAGGATATGAAAATGGCGCTAAAAGGGAAAATGTCGGCATTGGATGCGCAAAGAAAGGTTGCCGAAGGAAATTTGGTTCGATTGGAGTTGCAATTGGAGCAACAGCAGAAGCAAGCGGCTAATTTCGAGCGTAGTGGCAATAAAGTCCCTCAGAAGCTATTGGATGAGATTGACGCGTCGAAAGAGCAAATCGACTACGCTAAAATTGAAATTTCCCGTCATCTCGAAAAAAAACTAGCGGTCAAAAAAGAGTTCGAAGCGGATATAGAGCGATTTACTTTTCTGACTCAATCTATAACGGACGTTGGCAAGTTGAGTAGTTCGACCGCTGAGTATAAAGCGGCTAGCGAACTTGGACTGTTTATCTGCGCTAATCAATTGCAATGTGATAAAGCATGGAAAGTGGCGCGGCGATTTGTCGACAAACATTCGACCACCGGCGAAGACATCGATACCGACAAGCTGATTATGCGTGCCACACCGATGGATGATGACGATTTGAGTCTATCTGTTTCCAAATTGGATTTAGGGGAGAACAGACAACAAATCTTTCTCGATATCCGGTGTCGTAAATCGACACTCGGTGTGGAATTATGTGCCGGACCCAAGGTCAAGGAAATCCGGCATTCTTTCAGTCGGTTTATTGAGACGGGGTTAGCGTCTGAGCAGTAATGTACCGACGCCCTGATCGGTAAACAGTTCCAATAGTACCGCGTGGTCGACGCGTCCGTCTATAATATGGACACTGTTGACTCCGCCCCTCAAAGCGTCAGTGGCGCAACGGGTTTTCGGGATCATACCGCCGGAAATCGTTCCATCGGCGATGAGGTTGTCGATATCTGTCAAAGATAATCCGGTTAGCAAATTGTTTTGTTTATCCAAAATACCTGCGGTATTGGTGAGCAACATCAGTTTTTCAGCTTTTAACACTTCTGCGACTTTGCCTGCGACTAGATCCGCATTGATATTGTAAGAATGCCCATCGCTGCCGACGCCAATCGGGGCAATTACAGGGATGAAGTCGCTGTGGCCCAGCATATCTACGACGGCAGGGTCGATGCTGCTGACTTCCCCGACATGACCCAGATCGATGATTTCCGGAGCGTCAACCTCAGGACTGGATTTTTTCAGGTTGATTTTTCGGGCATGGATGAAATTACCATCTTTGCCGGTCAGACCAATTGCTTTTCCGCCGTGCATATTGATTAGATTGACGATTTGTTTGTTGACCAAACCGCCTAGAACCATTTCCACAACATCCATAGTTTCACTATCGGTTACCCGCATGCCGTCGATAAACTCCGTGGATTTACCTATTTTTTCCAATAAATGTCCGATCTGAGGGCCACCGCCATGGACGACAATGGGATTTATGCCAACCAGTTTCATTAAAACGATGTCTCGCGCAAAGCTGTGCTTAAGGGCTTCGTCGACCATAGCGTTGCCGCCGAATTTGATGACGACGGTCTTGTCTTTAAATTTTCTGATATAGGGAAGCGCTTCGATTAGAACATGGGCGATTTGGTGGGCAATGTTTTCTTTCATAGAATCACGAATGTCAAAAAGTCGATTAATGGAAGGGCATTTTAATGCAGGGGCTGAAAATCTTGAACCCCTGCAACAAGGAACATGCTGATTAAAAAGGCAAGTAAAGATCGGGTTTGATTTGCAGCATTAGCTGTTTGAACTGATCCTGGATACGTTTAAGCGCCTCCTGATTATCGGCTTCAAAACGCAGGACCAACGATGGAGTGGTGTTGGAAGCTCGCACCAGTCCCCAGCCGTCATCGAAATCCACGCGCATACCATCGATATTCAGTATGTTGCCGTTCTGAAAATTGGCGGCGGTGAATAATTGTTCAATAAACTGTTGATTCTCGCCTTCCTCCATCTCGATCGTCAATTCCGGGGTATTGACGCTGTCGGGTAAGTCGGCAAAGACCTCGCTGCTCGAGCGGCTGTCGGCGGATAAGACCTCGATCATTCTGGCAGCGGAATAAAGGCCGTCGTCAAATCCGAACCAGCGGTCGTTAAAGAAGATATGGCCGCTCATTTCACCGGCCAAGGCGGCGGAGGTTTCCTTGAGTTTCGCCTTCATCAGTGAATGGCCGGTTTTCCACATCAGCGGCCGACCGCCGTATTTGATGATTTGGTCGCCTAGGTGTCGGGAGCATTTTACGTCAAAAATGATTTCCGAGCCCGGTTTGGCAGAAAGGACATCTTTTGCGAACAGCATCATTTGTCGGTCAGGCCAAATAATGTTGCCGCTGGAGTCGACGACCCCCAGTCGGTCGCCATCACCATCCAAGGCAATACCGACATCGGCCTCGTGATGTTTGACCGCACTGATTAAATCCCTTAGGTTTTCCGGCTTACTGGGGTCAGGATGATGATTTGGAAATTTGCCATCGACATCGCAATACAGCTCGATGACTTCGCATCCGATCGTTTTCAATAGTACCGGTGCCAACTCCCCTGCGGCTCCATTGCCGCAGTCGAGCACGATTTTCATAGGGCGGACAATATGAATGTCTTCTGAAATTATGCCTATGTATTCATTGGTGAACATAGTGTTTTGCTCGACCGAGCCGCGTTCTCCTGTGGCGAAGTCGCCGCTTTCAATACGCTGTTTCAGAGACTGGATTTTTTTGCCCGCCAACGTCTCTCCATCCAGTACTATTTTTGCGCCGTTGTAGTTAGGTGGATTATGGCTGCCGGTAATCATAATTCCCGTGCGCCCTTCACTATGATGTGCCACAAAATAGAGTACAGGAGTTGGTATCATCCCTATATCCAGAACATCGCGGCCGGTAGTTACGATACCTTCAATTAAAGAAGCCGCCAGCATACGACTTGAGGTTCGACCGTCTCGGCCGACAACGATGGTTTTGATATTTCGGGCTTTGGCTTCGCTGCCCAGCGCTTGACCGATTTTGAAAACAATGTCGGTTGTTAAACTTTGGTCAACAATGCCGCGGATATCGTAGGCCCTGAAAATGGTATGCAGATTGGGCACAGTGTTGAAAGGCGTAGGGGATGACGAAGCCGAGGACGAGGACGGTCTAATTGCCGGGGCATATTTTTTCCCTGGCGACTCGATCGAAAGTGAGCTCGTTGCCGGCGCTATATCGCTCGAAGCTTCCCCTTCGACTTCAACGCCACGGTTGATGTCTAGAAAACCGGTGTCCAGTCCGTCGTCGAAAAAACCGTCGTCAAATTCGGCTTCAGCTTCAGCATCGCTTTCCAACTGTTTGTCCATGACTCGGCGGAATTGAACCAAGGTTGTAATAATGGGTTTCATTTCATTCAGTTGAACCGGATAGCTGCCGGAGATTTTACCGGTAAGCAGGTCTTTTGCTACTTTGACGATACTGCTCTGGTCTAAGCGCAGGTATTCGGCCAGTTTTCGGTAACCGACAAAAAAAGCCAGGCAGGCCATTAACCCGGATAACGCAATACAGGAAATGATTAGGTTGAGTTGGGTGCTGCTGATTTCCTGTTCCGGCCAGAACAAAATGTCCCAAGACGAATTTTCAATGCCGACTTCGTTTTTCGCATCGGTTTTATTGGCGGGCTTTCCTGATCTGGCCAGGACTGCACGCTGTTGGTTGATTTCTATCAAACCTTCTTTGATGTCCGCTTGAGTAACAGTTGTACTGATTAGGTCGGGTTTCAAGCTGGCCAACAATACGCCAAGCGCATGTCCGTTTTTGCTAACCAAGCTGGTAAACGCCAGATGCCGGTTTTCTCCTCCTCCCTGGATTAGTGGGCGCTGTTTTGAGTTTAGTGTGGCTTGCACCATTTCCAAATCGGCGAAACCCATATGAGGCAAAGAGGATTGGTCCGGTTCACTGATATTTTTTGGCAGTAGGCGAAGTTTTAGGATATGCGGGATCAACGGTTCCAATTTTACGGCGATGTCCTGTTGAGCTGTTTGATCTTTCCTTTCCAGCGCATCCATAATTTCTGGCAATTGAGCCATGCCGTCGATATTTTGTTGAATCATCGCAAGTTGGCTGGAAATACTCACAGAAAGGGCTTTGGCTTGTGCGTTGCTGGTTTCAAATTTCGCTTGTCTGATATCCGGCAGCGAAAACCAGTAACTTCCGGCGCCGGCCAGCAAGATCAGAATTACGGCTAGAACTGATAACAAAGTAAAAATGCGGGCCATTCTATTTCTCCATGATCAATGCTGTTAGTGGCGACCGGTATGGCCAAATCCGCCTTCTCCGCGATGGCTTGCATCAAATTCGTCGACGCATTCAAATTCCGCCTGTATCACCGGTACAAAAATCATTTGGGCTATTCGCTCGCCGATTTCAATGGTAAATGCGCTGTGCCCTCGATTCCAACAGGAAACGTAGACCTGTCCTTGATAGTCCGAGTCTATTAGTCCCACTAGGTTGCCTAATACTATGCCGTGTTTATGCCCAAGTCCGGAGCGCGGCAGTAAAATGGCGGCTAGTCCAGGATCATCGATATGTATTGCGATGCCGGTCGGTATTAGCTGAGTATCACCGGGGTTTAAGATGATTGCTTCATCAAGACAGGCTCTTAAGTCCAGGCCTGCAGAACCGGCTGTGGCATATTCCGGCAAAGGGATTTCTTTGCCCAGGCGATGGTCCAGTATTTTAAGCTGTATTTTTCTCATTCAGTCTCTCAGCAATTAAATCGATCAATTGTTCCGCCAAAAGTTTTTTATCGGTCATCGCGAAAGATTTTTGGTCGTTTTCCCAGAATACTTTTAAGGCATTGAGGTCGCTGTCAAAACCACCTTGATCTTTTCCTACCCAATTGGCCGCAATCATATCCATATTTTTATCGCGCATTTTGTTGAGGGCATAGTTGTCCAAGTCATCGGTTTCGGCGGCAAAACCGACGACAAAAGGTTTTTGTTCAAGCGTCGCGACAGTTGCCACGATATCGGGGTTACGTTGCAATCGAATGACGGCTTCGCAATCCTGTTTTTTTATTTTACTCGCTTGAATTTCGGCAGGCCGGTAATCGGCCACCGCAGCGGCGCCGATATAGATGTCATAATTAATGGCATTAGGTACGATGACATCATACATTTGTTGAGCGCTTTCCACCTTAATCAATTCTATTCCGTCAGGAGAAGGCAAATTTACCGGTCCGCTGACTAATGTGACTTGAGCACCGGCTATTTTAGCGGCCTCGGCTAAAGCATAGCCCATTTTTCCTGAACTGCGATTGCTGATGTAACGGACGGGATCCAGTGCTTCTCGAGTTGGACCGGCGCTGATCAGGACTTTTTTATTCGACAGAGGGTTTCGTCTCTGTTCTTGTAAAAGCCGAGTGCAGATTTGTTCCGGTTCAGATAGTCGCCCCGCGCCGGTTTCGCCGCAGGCCTGTTCGCCTGTTTCAGGGCCGATGAATACTACCCCGTGATTTTGCAGACGCAGGACATTTTCCTGAGTGACCGTTTTACTCCACATAGCCTGGTTCATTGCAGGCGCAACAAAAACAGGGCATTCGGATGCTAAGTAAAGTGTTGAAAGTAGATCGTCCGCAAGGCCTTGGCTCATTTTGGCCAGCATATTTGCCGTTGCCGGTGCAATGATAATGGCATCGGCCCATCGCGCCAAATTGATATGTCCCATGGCATTTTCTTCATTCACATCAAGCAATTGCGTATGGACCGGATTGCCGCTCAATCCTTGGAAAGTCAGCGGGGCTACAAATTTTGTCGCCGATTCAGTCATAGCGACTCTGACATCAGTGCCGGATTTACGCAGTAGGCGGACCAATTCGGCGGATTTGTAGGCGGCAATGCCGCCGCAGACCCCCAATAAGATTCGTTTACGGATTGGCTTCATGATGATGGGCAAAATCTAGATTGCCGATATTTCGGATTGTTTCAAAATACGTCGACCCACAAATGGTTCATCCCGACAGTTCGTTTTTCATTTGAATGCAAATAATTGTTTATTATGGCAAATAGCGAGCTATTCTTCTATGCTTAATTATGTCGAAAATGGAGGCGGAATGATGGCTATTAAGGATTGGCCGGCGGAAGACCGGCCTCGTGAAAAGCTTTTGCAAAAAGGGGCGGAGGCTCTGACCGATGCAGAACTGTTGGCAATCTTTTTACGGACCGGTGTCAAAGGCAAGTCAGCGGTCGATCTTGCCAGGGAATTACTGAATGATTTTGGCTCGCTTAAAGCTTTACTGGAGGCCGATTGCCGTCGTTTTTGCAGGGCTAACGGATTAGGGTCGGCGAAATACGCTCAGTTACAAGCGGTTTTACAAATGGCTAAGCGGCATTTTGAGGAAATCCTGCAAAGAGAAAACGCATTGACCAGCCCGGAAATCACTCGGGCTTATTTAAGCGCTCAATTAAAAGGATACAGCTACGAAGTATTCGCCTGTTTGTTTCTGGATAATCAGCATCGGGTATTGCGGTTCGAAGAATTGTTCAGAGGTACGATAGACGGAACAGGCGTCTACCCGCGTGAAGTCGCCAAAAAAGCACTGCTCTATGATGCTGCTGCAGTCATTTTTGCTCATAACCATCCTTCAGGCGTCTGCGAGCCCAGTCAGGCAGATCGGGCGATTACCGGCAAGCTTAAGAAAGCATTGGAACTATTCGACGTTCGAGTGCTTGATCATTTTATTGTCGGTGACGGGCTGCCGTACTCATTTGCAGAGCATGGCTTAATTTAACGGTCCATGTGATTGCGGTAGCATGAAATCGATCGCTGATCCGTTCTAGCTTGAATCACGATGAATTTTGTGTCAGTTTGATCTCCGCTTCCCGATATTTAGCCGCGCATCGCTCAGCCACTTCCGAAGGAAGCGTCGGGCCTGGGGCTGTTTTATCCCAATCCAACGTTTCCAAATAATCGCGCAGATACTGTTTATCGAAACTGGGCGGACTGATACCGACCCGGTACTGATCGGCTGGCCAGAATCGAGAAGAGTCGGGAGTCAACGCTTCATCAATGAGATAGAGTTTGCCGTTTTCGTCCAGACCGAATTCGAATTTGGTGTCGGCAATAATGATGCCTCGTTGTTTGGCGTATTCAGCCGCTTTGGTATAGAGTTTAAGGCTGGCGTCACGCACTTTTTCGGCCAAATCGAGTCCGAGCAGAGGAATGGTTTCTTCAAATGAAATATTGATGTCATGATCCCCGATGTCGGCTTTGGTGGAAGGTGTGTAAATGGCATGCGGTAACTGTTCTGCCTGTTTTAGTCCCGCCGGCAGTTGGATTCCGCATACGGAGCCGTTTTTTTGATAATCTTTCCATCCGGAACCAATAAGGTATCCCCGAACGATAGCTTC
>JBNLEI010000274.1:0-8994 GCA_050304855.1 Methylococcaceae bacterium | reverse complement strand
TGGGTGTTCCCGGCAATGTCGAGACCACGTTAGATACCATTCAGGGCATAGGCGGCTTGCCGATGCACTTAACCCACATTCAATTCCATAGCTACGGAACCGAAGGTGATTTCAAATTTTCGTCCGGTGCAGCGCAAATTGCCGAGGCGATCAACAAGAACAAAAATATTACTACCGATGTCGGTCAGATTCTGTTCGGCCAGACCGTTACCGCCTCGGGCGACAATATGCGGCAACATGCCAATCACAAGTTTGCCCACCCGAACAAGTGGGTGTGCATGGATATCGAATGCGATGCCGGTTGCGGTGTGGTACCGTTTAAATATCGAGACCAGAACTTCGTTAACGCGCTGCAATGGGCGATCGGCTTGGAAATTTTCCTATTGGTCGACGACCCGTGGCGCATTTTCCTGACTACCGACCATCCGAACGGCGCGCCGTTCACCAGTTACCCGCATTTGATCCGGCTATTGATGGACAAGAGCTTCCGTAACGACATGCTGGCGACAATCCATCCCGAAGCGCAAAAAATGACGACGTTGGGGTCGATCGACCGCGAATACAGTTTGCAAGAAATCGCAATTATGACCCGAGCCGGCGCAGCCAAGATCATCGGTTTGCAGGACCGCGGCGGATTGACGCCGGGGAACTGGGCGGATATCACCGTCTACACCGAAAACGCTGATCGCGAGCAAATGTTCGAAAAACCGGATTACGTGTTTAAGGACGGCGATCTAGTGGTCCGTGACGGTCAGGTGGTGCATGTCAAATGGGGAACGACGCATATTGTCAAACCGGACTACGACATGTCTGTGGAAAAAGAATTACAAACCTATTTCGACCGCTATCTGACCATGAAATTAGGCAACTTTAAAATCAGCGACGACGAAATCACCGAAGACGGCCGCGGTAGGCTGACTGTGCACCCGACAGTTGGAGGTGAGGTATGATTATCAATGGTGTGACGATCGACGACACTTTTGCCGAAGCGTTTCCGATGAAAGGGACGCGAGCAATCATTACCGCTCAAAACGAGAAATGGGCAATGATTTCAGCTCAGGCAATGACCGGCTTTGCCACTTCGGTGATCGCTTGCGGCTGTGAAGCAGGCATCGAGCGGGTGTTGGATCCTTCGGAAACGCCCGACGGGCGTCCCGGTGTGGCCATCATGATTTTCGCGATGGGTGGCAAGGGGTTGGCCAAACAATTGGAAACTCGTGCAGGGCAGTGCGTGCTGACCTCGCCGACTTCGGCGTTGTTCGCCGGTATCGATGAAGGCAAACCGATTCCGTTGGGTAAAAACCTGCGTTATTTCGGCGACGGCTTTCAGATTTCCAAAAAAATCAACGGCAAGCGTTATTGGCGCGTGCCGGTGATGGATGGAGAGTTCTTGACCGAGGCGACGACCGCTCAGGTCGACGCGGTCGGCGGCGGCAATTTTTTGGTATTGGCCGAATCACAGCCTCAGGCTTTGGCTGCTTGCGAAGCGGCGATCGAGGAAATGCGCAAAATCCCGAACGTGATCATGCCGTTTCCGGGTGGGGTGGTGCGTTCCGGCTCCAAGGTCGGTTCGAAATATCCGGCGTTAGGTGCTTCCACCAACGATGCTTTTTGCCCGACGTTAAAAGGCGTCACCAAAACCGATCTTTCCCCGGAAATCGAATCGGTTATGGAAATCGTTATCGACGGACTCAGCAAGGAAGACATCGATAAGGCGATGCGCGTCGGTATTCAAGCTGTCTGCGATCTAGGCGCCGAAAACGGCATTCGGCGTATCAGTGCCGGCAACTACGGCGGCAAGCTGGGTCCTTTCCATTTCCATCTCAGGGAGATTATGGCATGAGCGCATTAACATTGACGATGAAACAACGGCTGGATCAGCGCGTCGATATGTCGCCGCTGGTGTGCCAAAAATTACAGGGAATGACGCCGGCAGATGTCGGGATGATTGAGTTGCAGAACGGTAAACGAACAGTACGCGTCGATGAATTGTTCAAAATCAAAGGCTCCGACACCCAAGAGATCGTGATCGAAGGCAGTTACGGCAAGCTCGATGGTATCGGTAAGGAACTCGACGGCGGCAGCATCACCATCTACGGTGATGTCGGCGCTTATCTCGGGCAGAACATGAAGTCCGGCTCGATCCGAGTCAACGGTAATACCGGCATTTACGCCGGCTGCGAAATGCAAAACGGTATGATCGAAATTACCGGCGACGCCGGCGATTTTGTTGGTGCGGCCTTGCCCGGGAATAAACAAGGCATGAAAGGCGGTACCATTTTAGTAAAAGGTAATGTCGGAGAAAGAACGGGAGATCACATGCGCCGCGGCACGATTCTGATCGAAGGCGATGCTGGTGATTATTGCGGTTCCCGAATGGTAGCGGGTACGATTGCCGTGATGGGGAGGACCGGCCGTTATCTCGGCTATGCGATGCGACGCGGAACACTCCTGTTATGGAATCAGCCGCAAATATCGGCGACCTTTAATGACTGCGGTTCGCATACACTGGCTTTTTTGCCGATGCTGTTCGCCTCGTTTAAAGATTTCAACAGTAAATTTGCCGACGCCGCCGTTGTTTTTAATCGAGTGCGTCGATACGGCGGTGATATGGCCGAAACCGGGAAAGGCGAAATATTGGTAAAACTGTAACAAGTCGGACAGGAGAGAATTTTTCTGTCCATTGGTAGTTCTATTAAACCGGGTCGCGATTATCGTAGCTCGTCTGTTTAATACCGGCTTAGCTGGCTAAGTCGGTTTGTCGTTTAACAGAAAAGCTTTAGCTGTAGCGGATATGGCTAAAGCTTTTTTATTGGAGATGATCCTGAATGATCAATAAATCAATTGACTTATCCAATTTACGCGGAGACTTCTTCGGCGGTTTAACGGCCGGCGTGGTCGCATTGCCGTTGGCATTGGCTTTCGGTGTTCAGTCCGGCATGGGGGCTATCGCCGGTTTATATGGCGCGATTATGATCGGGATGATTGCCGCTTGGTTCGGCGGAACGCCCACCCAGATCAGCGGACCGACGGGACCGATGACGGTCGTTTCCGCCGCGGTCATCGCCGGCGCCATTGAGACCCACGGCGGTACTTTGGAACAGGCCATGGGGAGCATCGTGGCCATTTTTTTATTGGCCGGTTTTTTTCAGATTTTGTTGGGGGTTCTGAAGGTAGGGCAATATGTGCGTTATATGCCGTATCCTGTCGTATCCGGGTTTATGAGCGGAATCGGTGTTATCATCATTCTTCTGCAAGTTTTTCCTTTTCTGGGGCATAGTTCACCGAAAAAGATTACCGATATCTTCGTACGCTTGCCCGATATTCTCGATCAGATCAACGCAGCATCGGTTGCATTGGCCGCTTCGGCCATTGCCATCATTTATTTGTTTCCGCGCCTTACAAAAGTCATTCCCAGTGCACTGGTCGCGTTGGTGGTATTAACGGCAATATCGACCGCGATGAATTTGGATGTTAGAGTAATTGGCGATATTCCGGAGGGTCTGCCTTCTCTGCATTTTGTCACGCTGGTGGAAGAAGATCTGGTCAGGCCAATGTTGATTGTGTTGCCGGCCTTGACGTTGGCCGCGTTGGGGACGATCGATTCTCTCCTGACCTCCATTGTCGCCGACAATATGACAAAAACCCAACACAATAGTAACAAGGAATTGGTAGGACAGGGACTAGGAAATATGGCAACAGCGCTAGTTGGCGGTATTCCGGGAGCCGGAGCGACGATGCGTACCGTGGTCAATATCAAATCGGGCGGTAAAACCCGCTTATCGGGCGTCATCCATAGTGTTGCTCTGATTTTGGTATTGATCGGCGCCGGCCCATACGCCAGTCATATTCCGCTTCCTGTCTTGGCCGGAATCCTGATTACTGTCGGCATCGGGATCATCGATTACAAAGGTATCAAACACATACCGCACGTACCGAAGGTCGATTCTGCGGTAATGCTGGTAGTGTTGGGACTGACCGTCTTTGTCGATTTATTGGAGGCGGTTGCGGTCGGGATGGTGCTGGCATCGGTATTATTCATGAAACGGATGAGCGATATCGCTGAGGATAAATCCGCTGTGGGTTCGGTAGGTTCTTTCGCTCAGGAGGAAAGTTGGCCGGATGAGGCGAATATTTCCGACAAAGTGCGAGAACAAGTCTATATTAAACATTTCGACGGGCCGATTTTCTTCGGGTTTGCGTCCAAATTTCAGGAAATGACGCGTGCTTTGCCTCAGATTAAAGTGGTTATTCTGCGGATGCCCAGAGTACCTTATATCGACCAATCCGGGTTGTATGCCATCGAAGACGCGGTTTTGGCGTTGAAAGAAAAAGGGGTAATTGTTTTGATCACTGGAATTCAGGACCAGCCAAAAGATATGTTGAAAAATATCGACTTGATACCTGATTTGATTCCAGAAGCACATATTTTTCCCGATTTTCCGACCTGCATCTCGGCTTTGGAAAGCGGTTCGGTCAAAGCGGATCCCGAAAAACCGGAGGTTGATTGGTGGAAGTATTGATGTTTCAAAATAATGGCGGCAAGGAAATTAGATTGTATACCTAATGTCTGAAAGTAATCTAAGCCCCGCCCGAAGCGGGGCTTTTTTATATAATCTGAATCGAATTTCTTACTGAAGGTCGGTGCCCGTAAAATATGAATCAGGATATTTCGCAGCAAGAGCGCAAATTGAAAATCGATGAAATATTGGAATGGATGATTGCCGATAAGTTGATCGACGAACAGGAGCGCGCCGAATTACATCGATTTTCCGTCCACTGGGAAAACCGCGATAAACAACCAGTAGAAATCATCTGCGGTTATCAAGATGTGGAAAAGGCACGGTTGCGTGTCCATTTTACCCAGGAGAAACTATCACAGTGGATTGCGTCTAAGGTCGGTTTGCCGTATTACTTTATCGATCCGCTGAAAATCGATGTGGTGAAAGTTACCTCCGTTTGTACTAAACCTTATGCCGAGCGCTTCGGTATTTTGCCTGTCGCGGTAGATGAACAGACGTTTACCGTCGCCACGAGCCAGCCTTTCATAAGAGAGTGGGAGCGCGATTTAGCGCACATGCTCAAGAAAAAACTGAAGCGGGTTTACGCCAACGGAAAGGATATCGCCCGTTACACCGAGGAGCTTTACGCTTTTTCCAAATCGGTCAAAGGGGCGTCGAATCGTCCGGACCAATTTAGCGGCCAGTTGAACAACCTGGAACAATTGGTCGAGTTAGGGGAAAAAAGCGACTTGGAGGTCAATAATCAGCATATCGTCAATCTGGTCAATTGGTTATTCCAATATGCTTTTGACCAGCGAGCCAGCGATATTCACCTGGAACCGAGACGCGAAAAAGGTAATGTACGTTTTCGCATCGACGGCGTCATGCATCACGTTTACGAACTACCCAACGCTGTGATGGATGCTGTGGTCAGCCGTATCAAAACGCTAGGTCGGATGAATATCGCCGAAAAGCGCAGACCCCAGGATGGCCGCTTGAAAACCTTGAAGAATGACGGCGAAGTGGAATTAAGGTTATCGACTATGCCTACCGCTTTCGGCGAGAAAATGGTTATGCGGATTTTCGATCCGGAAATCTTGTTGCGAAATTTTTCCGAGTTGGGCTTCAACAAAAAAGAGCAGCAGATTTGGCTGGATATGAGTCATCAGGCGCACGGTATTATTTTAGTGACCGGTCCGACCGGATCCGGCAAAACGACGACGCTGTACTCGACGCTGAAACAATTGGCGACGCCAGAGGTGAACGTTTGTACGGTAGAAGATCCGATCGAATTGATCGAGTCGGGATTCAACCAAATGCAAGTACAGCACAATATCGGTCTTAATTTCGCCTCAGGTATTCGTACGTTGATGCGGCAAGATCCCGATATTATTATGGTCGGTGAAATACGTGATCTGGAAACAGCGGAGATGGCGGTCCAGGCATCGCTGACCGGCCATTTGGTATTGTCGACGTTACATACCAATAACGCCCCGTCCGCCGTGACCCGACTATTGGAACTGGGGGTAAAACCGTATTTGATCAAATTGACATTATTAGGCGTTATGGCGCAAAGACTGATTCGAACGCTATGCCCTCGTTGCAAAGAAAAGAGGGCAGTCGAGGACTCAGAGTGGCGTGCTTTGGTTTATCCGTTCAAGGTTAAAAAACCGGAAACGATTTTCAGGGCGGCGGGCTGTAACGATTGCCGCAATACCGGTTATGCCGGTAGGGTCGGTATCTATGAGGTTTTTAGAAATAGCCAGTCGATTCAGAAACTGATAGCGGAAAATTGCGATGCCGTGAGTGTACACACACAAGCGTTAAAAGAGGGGATGCGCACTTTGCGTTTAAGCGGTGTAGAAAAAGTTCTGGCGGGTTTGACGTCAATCGAAGAAGTGCTCAGAGTTGCGCCGGAGTCGATGGCCGGAAATGAATAATTAAGATTATCAATGCATATGTTTTCAGAGCCGACACGATAAGGGTTTATTAAGTTCTCTGGAAGTTAACCACATATTTTTTTCGGAGGATCTATGTGTTGGAGCGGTGAGGCTTCGGCCGGACTCGCAGTGACAGGCTTTCTCAGCACGGCTTACTTTTATCGAAAGGGTGAAGCTAAAGTGCTTTGTGGAGCTCTGGCCTATTTTTCCTTGATGGAATTATTACAGGCTTATACCTATACGGTAATCGACGAGTGCGGTGATTTTCGAAATCAGATTGCCACTTTATTAGGCTACATGCATATTGCTTTTCAGCCGTTTTTCATCAATGCCGTAGCGTTGCATTTCATCCCGATAAGTGTTCGGCGCCGAATCGGTACCTGGGTGTATGTTTTATGTTTTGCTGCCTCGGTTATATTTATGATGCGGATTTATCCGTTTGAGTGGATGAGCTATTGTTACGATAAGAGCTATCAGTTTTTAATGAACCCTGATCTTAAGTTCACCATGCCCTTTTGTGGCCAACACATCTGTTCGACTTCGGGCGATTGGCATATAGCTTGGGCGATTCCAGCCAATGGCAATATTTCAATGGCGAATGCCTACATTTATGCTGCGTTTCTTTTACCGCTGTTATACGGGTCCTGGAAGGTGATTATTTACCACGTGATCACAGGACCTCTGATGGCTTTTTTGACAACGAGTAACATGAATGAGTGGGCCGCGGTTTGGTGTTTGTATTCGATCGGCTTGCTGTTGTTATTGATTAAAACCCCGGTTCGTCACTATTTACATATCGGAAGCTGGTATGGTTTTCCCTTTCCCCACTTCTTTTCTGAAAAGCCGGGGCAAATTGAAAATAACCGGATGATGGATTAAACGAGATATCATAATTTACTTGAGTCCAATTGAGAAAATCAGCAGACTTAAACTTTTCGCCACACAGGATTGAAATTATGAAAAAAAATACGATGCACCACTGGCTGCGACTGTTGTTATTATGCCTTTTAACCCTGGCCGGACAAGCATTTGCAAGAGATACTCATAAACTCCAAGGATGGGAATTGGAGCATGTTCTTCAAAGCGAAACGTTACCGTTTGCAATAGGCCATCGAGGCTACGGTGAGAATCTTGGGGAAGACCCTGAGGCGCCGATTGAGAATACGGTTCCTTCGGTGCGCCGAGCTTATCGCGAAGGAATACAAATTATTGAAGTTGACGTGGTTATGACTAAGGACAGACGGATTGTTGCGTTACATGACGATTATCTTGAGGATTTCACTTGTGTCAATACTTTGAATTTCAGGGATCTGAAAAAAAGGTTGGATCAAGTGTCGTCTTTAAAACGGATTCTGCAAACGGCACATAGCTTTAGTCTGCGTAGGGCGGACGACGATCGCCCCAGTGGACAAGTGATCATTGAACTCAAGACTCCTTCTCCTTTGTGCGATCCGGATGACACCACCGTGCCGGAGTTGGTAAAGGGTGTAATTAAAGACGTCAAGCACATAAAAATGGAAAAGCGGGTTTTGCTCGAATCCTTCTCCCCCGAAATTTTATCTTTGGCAAAAGCCCAAGCACCGCAAATTCCGACCATGTTGACATTAAGCGGGCTGCAACTATTATCGCCTGAAGAAATAGAAGCGATAACCGGACTTGAGGTTAATTTAATCGATAAAGACGCCGGATTCGGGTTGCAATGGGCGGAAATCGGATTGTTTTTTCGATTGCCCGGATATTTCGATGCAGGCGAATATGTTTGGGCACTGATGCAGACGCAGTCACGCGCTGCCTCGCTAGAAAGCGTATTTTTGGCTCAGGCTGAAGAGACTTTTCCGGGGTCTGCGAGCTTGTTTATCGACCAATTGCATCAGCTTGGTCTTAGCGCCTTGGTCTATACCGTAGATACAGCGCCAGAGTGGCTTTTCTTCTCCAGTCTCGGCGCGGACGGGATCTATACCAATGACATTCCTATGGGGCTTATGCTCGAAGGGCAGTAATAAACCGTTTTTAGTTTCTACCTATCGAACTCATTTGAGCGGTTTGTTGATGCCCATTGCTTAGACGTGGGCTCCGGCTTTAACGTCAGCCGACTTGACAGTTGTTTCGGCCCGCTTGTTTGGCGCGATAGAGGGCTTTGTCTGCTTTGATAATTAATTCGTTAAGGTTTTTCGTTTCGGGGCTCAACGAACTGATGCCGAAGCTGGCAGTTATACGCTGATTGATAACGGGAACTGTCAATTCGGAAAGGGTTTGGCGAAGACGCTCGGCGATTTTGAAAGCGTTGTGTTCATCGGCTTCTTCCAGAAGAATCGTGAATTCCTCGCCGCCGAAACGGGCGGCAAAGTCAGTAACCCGGCAAATTTCCTGGCAACAATTCGATACCAAGATAAGCACTTCATCACCGATAGCGTGTCCATGGGTATCGTTAAATTGTTTGAAATGGTCGATGTCCAGTACGATGATCGATAAATTTCTGCGATAGCGTTTGGCACTGCAAAAGATCGGTTCGGCCTTTTCGAAGAAAGCCCGCCGATTCAATGCGCCGGTTA
>JBNLEI010000273.1:0-6228 GCA_050304855.1 Methylococcaceae bacterium | reverse complement strand
TGATTGTCCTGCTGATTGCGGATATCCTGTAAGGGCTCGCCGTTCGGGTGTTGCAAAACATGGATGTGGTCGGCATCGAAAGTCGCTGGCGGCAAATCATAATCCCGGTAAAAACTCGCCAGCCATTGATCGTTGATTAAGGTCAACCTTGATCGCTCCGCGCCCTCTGCTGTGCTTAGAATATGTATCTCGACTGGCAACGTCTCGCCGATATGATGCAGGGCGTATAAGGTTTCGGTGACGACCTGAGGCGTCAACCCGGTAATGCAGAGTAAAATATCGCGTTGAGCGGCCATGTTGCGATTATGCCTCTATTCCAGATTTATCAACTTTCCGGCAAGCTTGTCGCACGAAGACTGTATTGCCCCAGTCCCATGCTGGTGGCCTTGCCGACGTGGGTCCATTGCCCCAGCCATAGATAAGGCCAGAAGTCGTCCAGCCCATGCATGTTCAGCGTCACTTTACCTATCACGCCACCCATGCTCATTTCCGCATCCTGGCGAGATGAATAACGCTTCCAATCGAACCATTTCAATTGTTTGCCGCTGAAATTTTTTTCCCTGGCGCGTTGCGTCAAATTTGCAAAATCGGTATCCAGGGGGGTGTCGGTATGAAAATAGGTCAACATTGAAATCCGCCGCAGCAATATGCTGAAGAAGACTCCAAATTGAAAATTTTCGGCATTGATGTTATGGCCATGCTGTTTGATGCGCATCGGCGTATGCAGCGTCAGCTCGATCGCTTCCGGCATCGGAGGTAACGAGCCGTTACTGGTTTCCTCGAAGGCGCCCAACTCTCCAAACCGATAAACAACCTCCCAATCTCCGTTTTGCCGCTGTTTTTCTACCTGCTGCAATTCGAACACTTGACGTGCTCCCCCGATTCCTTCTTTTCCGGCATTCTGCAGGGCATAAAGCATATAAGGAAAAAATCGTTGTCCGTTTCCGAATATCAATAAATCAAGCGTGTAACCGTTTTGCATATTGCGTTTCCAATCAGGAAGTTGCAACACGAAAGGATGTGGCGCGTGATTGTATTTACGCATTTTTACCGCATTTGGCGGCAACGGCGTATCGAAGATATAAGGAAAAGCGCAGGAGTTAAGTAACAAACATTGCTGACAAGGCGTGCGCCTGACCACGCAAACGGTTTTCTTCAGGGCATGACCAAAAGCGCCGCGCCAGGCCGATCCCGCATAAGTCGGCAATTTCAAAGGCGGGTCGTTGCTGAACGTAAAACGGTAATGATGTACCGGCAGTTTTGGTGTATTGATTGTGATTTGGTTTGACGTCATATTCATACCTCCCTGTAGAAAATTGTCCCTGATACTAGCAACCAGGTTAAGGCTTGACAAGCTTTTCGCTTCGTTGCCAGACAGTGGCTTGACCGTGTTGTATTTTCATTGCCGGTTTGTATATTGGACGTCCAAACGATTCAATGCATGGCAATACAATACAGCCACTCCAAGAAGCGGGAGATTTCTTGCTCTAAACCGGGCTTTTATGTTTACTTTCAGGCCCTGTTGGCTTAATCACTGCCTCCAGTCATCGTCTAGTCATGAAATGAAAGTCGACCACTATCCTGACACGTGGCAAAAGTAACATGCGAGCCCACGATTCCGGCCTTTTCGTCAATTTTGTCGATCGAAGCTACCGCCCATTCAGGTTTTCGCGTTATTGTAAGGAGCGAACGGATGCAACCGTTTATAACCCGAAGGTTTCGCCGGATGACTTATGAATACGTTGTTTCAGGTTAACCCAAAACCGCTCGTTTATAGGCTGGTTTGCAATGATGAGGAGGCATGCAAATGATGGAGTCTTACCAATTCTTTCTTCCTCCTTTGTTGACTCAGTTCCTAATGACTGCGGCGTTTGCTTTTGTCGTGGGGCTAGAGTTTCGCCGTTACAAGCAAATCAACAATTATATTCACGATTTCGGCAGCACTCGAACCTTTGTATTGATCGGCGTGCTCGGCTTTGTGTTATTTGTACTGGATAACAGCCGACTGTTGTATTTAGGCGGATTCCTGGCGATGGCCGCTCTACTGGCGATGTATTACTGGCGTATTTCAGGGGAAGGCATATTTTCGCTGTTCAGTATTCTGATAGCGATGCTGATTTATCTAATCGGCCCTATCAGTTTGTCACAGCCCATGTGGTTTTTGGTTCTTTTTGTCGTTGTCCTGGTGTTAATTCTTGGCGAAAAGCTGCTTATTCATAAAATTTCCGATCGTCTGGACAATGAGGAAATATTGACTTTAGCCAAGTTTCTGATTCTTTCCGGCGTGATTCTGCCGCTGCTGCCGGACAGAATCATTGCTCCGATGTTGCCTGTCAGTTATTACAGCGTTTGGCTGGCAGTCATCATCGTTTCCGGTTTTTCTTATTTAAGTTACTTGATCAATGCATATTTTTACCGGAGCCGGAGTCTGTTGATTACCGGTATTTTGGCAGGCCTTTATTCCAGCACCGCAGCAACAGTCGTTATTGGACGCCGCTCCCATGAAATGACAAATGCCGGCGCCACCGTGTCATCGGCAATCATTCTGGCAACCGTCATGATGTACGTCCGACTGCTGGTCATCATTTTCCTGTTCGACGTGGAAGCCGGCATACGGTTATTGTTACCGTTTTTAACGATAATCGGCGCGTCCTTGATCGCCGTCCTAATCCTGTTAAAGAGCAGCCACCAAAAATCTTCGATGCATGACGCCGCCGAGACCCAGCATCCTCTCGAGTTGGCTACAGCTTTATTGTTTGCCTTGATGTTCGTGCTATTCACCTGGCTCACGCATGAAGTAACCAGTCGATTCGGCAGTCACGGCCTGAATTATCTAGCCGTCATCGTTGGCTTTACCGATATCGACCCGTTTATCCTGTCCTTGCTTAGCGGCAAATTTAGCGTTGCCGAGCCGGCGCTCGTGGCAGCCGCGATCCTGGCCAGCGGTAGCAATAACTTGCTGAAAGCCGCTTATGCAATAGGATTGGCTAGAAATCGCTCCATACTTCCCGCCGCCGTCTGGCTAATATTTCTGTTCGCTGTTTCAATAATTTATGCGTTATTAGATTGGCTTACTTGAGGCCAAAAACAGATCGGGAGCTCAATACATGAAAACTGCCAATAGACATTTGATCGCCAAGATTTTATTACTCGGCGCTTTGATCGCGGCGCTGGTTTATTTATTCCATCCTGGCGTAGGACAGTTCAGTATGATCATCAACGGTGAACCGATAGCGGAGCCCTGGGCCGGATTGGCGGCGATTCCGACCATGCTTCTGGTTTTCGCGTTCAGCGTTGCACTCGTTTTCCTGTTGTTTATCGGCGTCAGCCTGTTTTTCTTTTTTGCCGCTTTGCTGTTCGCTTTTCTGGGAGTGATGCTGTTAGCGCCCTATTTCTGGCCGGTACTGCTCATAATATTTCTGGTGATTGCATTGATGACGGTCGGTAACGGCGACCGGCGTTGAATATTATTGCGTAGCGCTAAACATTTAAGACAACCCCAAAGGTCCTCGCCGGCACGGTGTCAAACCATTTATGAGAAAGGCAAAAACCGCTCCCATTTCCGCTTCCGCAAAAATTGTGTCGCGTATGGCCCCTAAAATTGTAAGCAGTGTTGCACTCTGTAAAATTAAATGAATATAATTATATTCTTAATTTTAAACACTTCAGAATATGAGAAAAACAGGCGCAATAGTTTCATCGATTCCGGGTCGCATAAGAGTTCGCGACAAATATTTGCGTAATCATGATAGGCTCAATCAGTTGAAAAACGAGTTATCAAACATCGCCGCTATTACAGAATTAAATGAAAATGTGCGAACCGGAAGTCTTTTGATTCGTTTCGACCGGGAAGCCGTTGAACTTGCGGCTATCGAATCAAGCATCGATTCAGCGGTCGATAGAGTCATCGGAGGACTACCAAAACCTCACACTCCGTTGAGTAAAAAGAATTTCAACCGCTACAATAAATTAATCATGTTATCCAGTTTTGGTATATCGATTGGCGCACTTGCAATACCGCGTCAAAGTCTCCGGAGATTTTGGCATCAATCGACCGGCTGGTTGTTTGTCGCAAACCTGGGCGCGCATTTGTACATTTATCGAAAATCAGTAAAGCGATTGTTTCGCCGGGACATTTAAAAGGTTTTCCAGCTTGTGTGCCTTGAAAAAAGGAATTTTAAATAGCGAGAGGACGCAAAATGAGTTTTAATTTCTGACAAAAATGGCGAGTGGGCGTTGGACACTATCATGTACTCTTCGGCCTGCTACTGGCATTCTTCGGTCAGTTTATAATCTCATGACACTGGCATTGTTCATGGTTCCTTTGCTACTAGGGCAATTATCTATTAAATGTAGCGTTTGAAATTTCTCTCGATAAGGTGGATGTTCAAGCTTAATCTCTATCGCCATTGCGAATCCGGTTGAATGTAGGGTGGATAAGCACCGCGCATCCTCCTCGAAGACAGCATCTTTTTGCGTGATGCCGGACTTTGGAGATAATCTTTAAATCGTGTTAAAGCAATTATCTATTAGTTGAAATCAGGGATTTCATTCATCTTATGAAAAGTGTTTGATCACCATTGGGTGATGATTTCAAGTAAGTAAGCAAACAATTGCTCCAACTCGAAAATACTTTTAACGTAGCCTTTTAAGGCATCTATCCCCGACTAACCGTCCCAGACGGCGAGCATAACTTTCAAACACGAATCTCCACCAATAAATTTCGTGCATCCGCATCCCCACCCGGTCGGTATCATGCGGGCCATTTAGGCATTTTTTCAACAAAAGCTTTTCAAGCCTGCCATTAATCGATTGATTGCTTCAAAGGATTCTTTTCTATTCAACATGCCAAAGGATATTCGAAGGTAGCAACCTTGCCGGATACCAAAAGCACAGCCCGGAATAGTCGCGACCTTAAATTCCTTGATGAGTCGTTCGGCGAGTTCCAGGTCCGTTAATTGAGTTTGGATCTTTAACAAAAGATAGAATGCGCCCGTTGTTGCCTGAACTTCGCAGATATCGTTAATGGCCTGCAATTGCTGTAACGTTTGCCGGCGAATTTGCGCCAATGCCTGCAATTTTTCTCTGCAATATTCCGCGCCCGATTTCAGCGCCCCGATAGCGGCCATTTGCGAGATCAATGGCGGGCAGATTAAGTTGGTGTCTTGAATTTTGAGCAGCGCCGGCAACAACTCCTGCGGAAAAACCATATAGCCTACACGCCAGCCGGCAAAGCCATAGGCCTTCGACAGCGAATACAAGCTGATCGTATGATCAACGGCATCGCCCAGACTGCTCGGTGAAAAATGCCGTGCACCTTCATAGGTAAAATATTCATAGGCTTCATCGCTGATATGGTAAAGACCATGTTGTTTACACAATGCGTTGACCGCACGTAAATCCGTTTCAGGATAAACCGCTCCGGATGGGTTATTCGGCGATATCGTGACAATAGCTCGGGTCTTTTCGGTGATCGCAGCTTGGAGGACGGGAAGGTCAAGCTGATAATCCTCGCGTGTTGGAACAAGCACAGGCTGACAGCCAAGCATTCGAACAGCCATTTCCTGATTGAAGTAATACGGTGTCGGCAAAATAATCTCATCGCCTGGATCGGTAATGGCCAGAATGGCATTCAAAAATGCCATATTTGAACCCGCTGTTACCATTATCTGGTAACCCTGGTCACAATCGATCGCATTGTCCCGCTTTAACTTTTTACCAATCAGCTCCAACAGCATCGAGTTGCCCATCGCTGAACCATATAGGTGATGCTCGGGCCGCGTTCCGAACTGCGTGATGGCCAGCATGGCCGAATCCGGAGGCGGATAGCTCACCATCCCTTGCCCCAGAGAAAGGGTGCCGGGTGTTTGCTGGGTCCAGTTGGCAATAATCGGAATAATCGGGGATTGAACGTTTTGAAGTCTAAGAGGGGGACGCATCAACTACTCTTATGTGTTGTTGCTGAAAAATCAACAACGATTTTGCCGTGGATATGATGAAAGCATAAAGAATGCCCTGCTTGAACAGCCCATTACCACATGATACAGAAAGTCACGAAAGAATTGCCGCAAATGAGCAGAAATTGTAGACAGGCATAAAAAAAGCAGCATCGAATTAACGATAACTGCTTGATTTATTAGGAAACCTATGGTGGGTCGTGAGCGATTCGAACGCTCGACCATCGCATTAAAAGTGCGGTGCTCTACCGGCTGAGCTAACGACCCGAGA
>JBNLEI010000272.1:0-8334 GCA_050304855.1 Methylococcaceae bacterium | reverse complement strand
ACCATGACCAACGTAAAACCCAACGCGGCGCCGAAACCGAAGAACAAACTTTCGGCAAAACTGTATTCTTCCTGGATATTCAGCAATGCCACACCCAGCACGGCGCAGTTCGTGGTAATCAAGGGCAGAAAAATACCCAACACCTGATAGAGGATTGGACTGGTCTTATGAATCACCATTTCGGTGAATTGAACGACCGCCGCAATCACTAGAATGAAACCGAGGATTCTGAGAAAACCTATATTCAGCGGTAACAATACATGCTGCTCCAACAACCAACTGGCCGCAGCCGCCAGCGTTAGAACAAAGGTTGTCGCCAGCCCCATTCCCAAAGCGGTATCGAGCTTGTTCGACACGCCCATAAATGGACACAAACCCAAAAATTTAACGAGTACCACATTGTTTACCAATGCGGTGCCCAAAACGAGTAGAAAGAATTCGGTCACAGTGTCGGCCATCTGATTTACTTGTTTTTAGTACAGCAGCAAACATGCCAACCGCAATTCTTGCAATAACCTCATTAAAACAGTGCATTGCGGAACCAAAACTGTGCAAACCATTGTCGTAAAATATACATACCGATTCCGGCTGTTCATTTTTTTGTACGATTTACGACAAACGAAAAAAACGGTCTTCAGGCGGATGCCCAGCCATTTAAAACGCCGATTACTCTATAATTAATAAGGTTACTAACAGCCACTCTGTCCGCCGCTCGTGCCAGACGAACATCGAATGAAAAAAATCAGTAGCAGTAACTTTGCCCCTTTTTGAACCGAAAAAGATCGAAAAAGTGAATATTTACTACTGCAAAAATCTTGCCTAATTCGAATACGGCAACATTGGCTCTTTAATTGCTAGTAAATCTTCATAGCTGATTGTAGCGCTACAGAATTGAACACGATCTCCCGGAATTAAACCAACATTGATTGAATCGGCGTTTCTCTAACCACCCGGGCGATATTTTTTTTCATGACGAGACGGTAGATAAAATGGAAAAGACTTCGCTGAAATACTTGCATCTTGATCCAGATTTAGAAAAAATCGTTAGCCAAATAAACCCGGATCTGCTCAAGCTGGAGCAGGGGAAATTCATCAAACACCTGCATGGTAAAGGCATTGGATTGCTCCCTCCCTGGTTGTTTGTCGAAGCGGTCGAACAGTCGCCGATGGCCATCTCCATCACCGACAAAAAAGCCAACATTCTTTATGTCAACCAGGCTTTCAGTGACGTAACCGGCTACCCAATCGACGAAATGATTGGCAAAAACGAATCGATTCTCTCCTTCAAATCAACGCCGAGGCACGTCTACTACGACCTATGGCACACGATCAGCAGAAACAAGGTGTGGCACGGCCAACTGATTAACCGTCACAAGAACGGCGAGCCTTACCTGGCAGAACTCACGGTCGCACCGATGCAGGATTCGATGAAGAACATCACCCATTACCTGGGCATTCACAGGGACATCACCGAACAGTATCAAACCGAAAAAAAAGCCCACAATCAAAAACTACTGATCGAATCGGTGATCAATTCGACTTCGGTCGCGATGGCCGTGCTCGACCCGGACAATAAGGTCGTTCTAGATAACCAAAAATATAAAACGCTGATCAGCGACCTCGACCACAAGGAGCCTGCTCAACTGTTTTTGGATTTGTTAAACGTCGAACTGGGAGACATTCGCAAATACCTCGTCGAGCACCCTTACGGCATCAACAACGTCGAACTTCGGCTCGACGCCACGCCAAAAAACACGCCTTTGTGGTTTTCCTGTTCCGGAAAAATTTTTCAGGACAAGGCTACCGATGCGGGCAGCTTCTTCGACGAATCGACTCAGGATTATCTGTTACTGAGTATTACCGACATCACCAAGCAACGCCAACATCAAGAAGCAATCTACCTGCAATCGATCAAGGAAATGATGGCCGAGGAAGAACAAATCCGCAGTATCCGCGAGACTTTGCTAGGCGCTATCCATCAGGTCAGCCAGCCTCTGCATCAGATTCAGGCAGCCATTCAACTGATGTTACAGAAAAATCAGCAAGGTGCATTGTTGGAACTGTTGAACCAGCTCGAGCATAGTTGCCAACAATCGGTTTCCACACTGCGAGCCTGTGTACCGGGGATTGTTCCCAGCGCGGTCACCTCGATCAATCTTAACCAGATAGTGCATGAAGTCTTAATGCTCAGCAATAACAAATTTCTTCGCAACGGCATACTGATCGATTGGAAACCGAGTCCGGTTTTACCCAACGTTTTGGGCTCGGAGAACAAATTGCGTATGCTGTTTAAACAACTGATCGACAATGCGGTCAACGCCTCCAGCGAAATTCAAAACCGCGAACGTTTGATCGAGCTTTCAACCTTTGCCAATCACCAGCGAATCGCCGTATCCATTACCGACAATGGGCCCGGCATTCCCGCCGAGCTGCGCAGCAAAGTTTTTCAACCTTTTTTCACGACCCAGAAAATGGGAGGCGTTCAGGCCGGCATGGGACTGGTGATGGTACAGGAGATTGTCAACCAACTGAACGGTACGATTGAAATTGACCCGGACTATCACGACGGTTGCCGCTTCATCGTCAGTTTCCCTATTCTGAACCACGAAGATTACGACAGGTACGATCCATGACCGAGCGCTACCAACTCGTCGAAGCGGAGCTGGAAGCGCTCTATCACATCAGCCAAATACTGAATAGTACATACAGTTTGAATAATAAACTGAACGGCATATTGGAGACGCTACACCACCGACTATCGATGAAATCCGGCATGATCACGCTGCGCGATGCCGAAAACGACAGTTTAAGCATTTGCGAAGTTTACGCCGACAACATCGACAAATCCGTCCGCTATCGGCCCGGCGAAGGTCTGGTCGGCACCATTTTGGACGCGGCATCGACCATCGTCGTCGAAAGGCTGGCCGACGAACCGCGTTTTATCAGCCGACTGGGTTTATACAACGCCGAGCTTCCTTTTATCGGCTCGCCCATTCTGGCCGATGACAGCGAAAACGTCGGCGTCTTGACCGTCCAGCCCGACAACACTGAATTTCTAGGAGAAAAAGCCCGCTTTCTGGAAATGGTCGCCAATCTCGTTGCGCAAAGCGTCAAAACGCTCGGCTTCATGAAGAAAAAGCAGCAGGCTTTGATCGACGAGCGCGACAATCTGAAGCAGGCGCTAGTCAAAAACTATCGTTTCGAGAACATCATCGGTCATTCCGAACCGATGCTGAAAGTCTTCGACATCATCCGCCAAGTCGCCAAATGGAATACCACGGTTTTGATCCGCGGCGAATCCGGCACCGGAAAAGAAGTCGTCGCCAACGCCATTCACTACAATTCCAGTTGCAGTAACGGACCGTTCCTAAAACTGAACTGCGCCGCCCTACCCGACAACCTGCTCGAATCGGAATTGTTCGGCCACGAAAAAGGCGCATTCAGCGGCGCAATCGGACAACGCAAAGGCCGTTTCGAACTGGCCGACAATGGCACCATTTTTCTCGACGAAATCGGCGAAATTTCTGCTTCGTTCCAAGCCAAGCTGTTGCGCGTTTTGCAGGAAGGCGAGTTTGAACGGGTCGGCGGCACAAAAACGCTGAAGGTAAATGTCCGCGTCATCGCCGCGACTAACCGAAATCTGGAGCAAGACGTCGCCGAAGGCGTTTTTAGGGAAGACCTCTATTACCGCCTGAATGTCATGCCCATTAACATGCCGCCGTTAAGAGAACGGTTGGAGGATGTTCCGGAATTGGCCGGCTTTCTGTTAAAACGCCTATCGAAACAACAAGGCAACCGGCCTCTTGAAATCAAGGAAAGCGCCCTTAGAATCCTGATGAAATATAACTGGCCCGGCAACGTCCGGGAACTGGAGAACTGTCTGGAGCGGGCGGCCATCATGAGTAAAGATGGCATCATAGACCTGGATGTCATCAACAGCACCGGTCTTGAAGACAAAATCGGCATTTCGCCGGCCTCGCACCCGACCATCAAAGTCGACCTCATGGACGAATCGGTGGACGAAAGAGAACGCGTTATCGCAGCGCTGGAACAAAGTGGTTGGGTACAAGCTAAAGCCGCACGGTTATTGAATATGACCCCACGGCAAATTGCTTATAGAATCCAAACTTTGAATATTAATCTTAAGCAGATATAGCCTAAGAAAATCTAAAAATTGATTTGATTTTTTTAAAATTAGCCCTCAGCTACATTTTCCGTAAGCAGAATGATATGGATGATTACAAAGCATGTTAAGTATTGAATTTTGCGACAGAACTTCGCAAATTCTCCGCTATATTTATCAGATGACTTGCTTCCTTGTCCGTTTTTTCCGAATCTTCACTGGCCGTAGATGTTACTTGACTGATTGAAATAACATTTTTATTGATATGTTCCACCACTATTTTTTGTTCATTCACTGCAGTAGAAATTTGCGCATTCATATCTGATATTTCCGTCACCATGTTAGCGATATTATTTAATATCGAACCAGTAGTTTCGATTTCATCAACTGAATTGCGAGCTTGAGACTGGCTGTTTTTCATCGCATTAACGGCTTCCTGGGAACCTTTCATCAAATGCTCGATCACCGTTTGAATTTCTTGAGTCGACGCTTGAGTCCGACTAGCCAAAGTTCTGACTTCATCAGCCACTACCGCGAAACCCCGGCCTTGCTCACCCGCTCTGGCTGCTTCTATAGCAGCATTGAGTGCCAATAGATTTGTCTGATCGGCGATACTTTGAATTACATCTAAAACAGTACTGACATTTTTACAATCATTTTCAACATCCGCAATTACTCTACTTGCCTGGTCAATCCCTTGAGAGAGTGAGTGAATCGACTGAACAGTTTTAGCAACGATATTTTTACCTTCGTTAGCGGAATTACTACTTTCATGAGCATTACTCGCCGCTCGTTCCGTATTTCTTGCTACTTCGGATACTGTCGCCGACAACTCAGATACGGTCGAAGCCACTTGATCAGTGCTAAGTTGTTGGGTATATATTCCATTTTTGGCCTGTTCTGACATCGACTTTAGCCGGCTCGAACTCTCCAAAAGCAGACCAATCTCGTTCGATACGCGCTCCATCGCCTCTTGAATATGTCCTAAAAAATTGTTGAACAACCTTACTATTTCGCCAATTTCATCTTTTCCTTCAAAAGGGATCCTGCGAGTTAGATCCCCTTCGCCTTTTTCATTGATTTCTAACAGAGACTTTTTTAAAGCACTGAGTGGTGAATGGATCTTGATATAAATTAAAAGAAGACTTATTCCAACAATAATTGGAAGAAGAATCGATATGATTGTAAAGATCAAACTGCTGCTGTTAAGAGTATCACTCATATTTTTTGAAGACCGATCAAGATCTCCCTTCAATTGAACAGCAAATTCCTCAAGTTTTTCTGCCAAACTGATCGAGCTATTGTCCAAATCCGTCATTGATACGTTACCAGCTTCAATGCCGACATTAATATAATCCCAAGCCATCTTGTTACCGACATCGTGCAACCTATTGATTGCATATGCCAAATCTGTTTTTTTGGAGGAGAAAGCCGGATTTAGCCCAACTATTTCTTCTAAATTTTTTAGGGCCTCAATACGATTGCGTTCCGCTTCATCAAAACCTTCCTTATTATGCGTGGCTGAAACATCGGTTAAAAATTGTTGAATTTGAATGACATGGAAACGTGTGTCCTTGAATACCTCCATTTGTGTTTCTAAATTTTGATATTCGCGCATCGAGTCATCTAAAGAATTAAAAGTGACATTGATGATCACAATAAATGTGATGCCAGCTAGAGCAAGAAGAGACGCTACAGAGATAAATGCAATTTTAATAGTTATATTTTTTAGCATATGGACCACATTAGGATTCAATTTTAGATAAAATTAAATGGATTTTTTCATCAAACTGTATCGGCAGCTTATCCGCTTCTTTAACCAGTTGACGAAGTTCGACCGACAACTTAACTCGTTCGTCGCGTTGGCTGCGAAGTTTTCTTACCATAAAGGAAAAAGCCTCCGCGAGTTCTTGTAGTTGATCATCAGCTCGGAGATGGGTGACGGTATCCAGATTACCTTGCCCGACTTCACGGCATAGAGTCTCAAACCGATAAAGCGGACCGGCGATTTTGTGCGAGATATAAAGCACAACAATTGTAGCGGTAAGGCCAGCAACTACCGAAGCCACGATATTACCGATCAATATCGACAAAACAAGCCGATTCCAAACATTATTAATATTTATATGGGCGGATTGAGCCTGGCTTTCTAAATCACCACTGATGAGGAAGTAAATAATAAACGCAGAACATAATCCGAAGAGAATAATCATAAGCAAAATTGAGGCAATAAAACGTCCTTGAAATGCTTTTTTTATAAAAACTCTACGGCGCGCTGATTTTGAAACTTGGTCCGACATACTTAAAATCCTATGAAGTTAAACTTGATAACCTGACGTTGCATTTGATCGTTAATATTGTGATTTATCGGTTAATGCTGATTGCTATCATGGCAAACTAAACACAATTCTCCATCACTGTTATTTCTCCGCAATAAATAGTTTTTATGCATACGTTCGTGGTCAAGTAGCCTGTCTAATATGCTTACGCTCGCCCATGGTCTATCACTGGCCAGAGAGCCATGCATATAATGACAAGTCAAACAGGTCAGTTTGCGATCTGACGAGAGTGGTAAATCGGCCGGCACAGTGAAGTCAATCGAATCGCCGCCAGTCTCGTGGCTCGCCTTATCTGCATCATGGCAATTCACGCACATGCTGACACCATCCGCATCGGATTGAAAATCACTTTGATCTGGCAGTCGGCCTCCACTTGATTGATGTTGTAATGTTTTAGGTAGTTGCAGATGGCAAGCCAAGCAATAGGTTTCAGGTTGCTGTCCACGAATATCGTGTGGATTAACCGTGACATCGGCCACTGCCCCCAGGCAAATCGAAAACGCAGCTGATAGGTTTACGAGAATAAGCTTTGATATGTGAGACATAAAAGAAACCTAAAACGACCCCACCAGCTGAATGATTCCAAACCTTTTTTGGAAAAAAGGCTCCTCGGTTACAGCATCCAGAGTATCGTTGTATTCCGCTTTAAGCGTAATGTAATCGTTAAAACGGTAACCTAAACCAACGCTTATCATTTCAATTCGATTCACTTTATAGTTCGAATCGTCGATTTCCACTGACCTGAAATCCGGATTCCATTCTTGGTAGCGTCCAAAGATGTAAAGAGAGTGTTTCAGCCATTCCTCCAAATCGGCAAACAGAGTAACGTGATAACTAGTTTCATTATAAGCAGCTGCCCCATCGGTACGATCACGATTAGCGTCGTGGATGATGTATTCGCTGACCAATCTAAAGTTTTCATAACTAAAGGAAAGATCCGCCGCATAAAGTTTATCGGTCGTTTCATCGGTTTTGTCCATGTCTAATAATATTGACAAACCGGCATCTAAAATCGGCACACCATTTCTTTTGTGCATCCGGTAAGGATCGTTTACTAAATAACCAACACGTCCGCCGATTGCCAAGCCATCGCTAAATACTGAGTCCACCGCATAGGCGGCATAACTCAGATTGCGCCACTGTCCATAAGTCCTGGCTCCTACAGAATTTAAGCCACCGTTAGCCGGATTCGAACCCGATTGTTGAATGCGTGTTGTAGTCAAAGGTGGCGTCACGGTCAAACGATCGGTAACCGCATAAAACTGGTAATCGGATGCAAAAGGCAAATCGAATTGACCGGCCTGAATATGAAAACCGGGCTCCTGAAAAATCCGTCCGCGTAAAGGGACAGCATCATCATATAAATGAAAATCAATAAAAGCTGCACCAACTTGGGCAACCGGCTCGACAGCATAAGGAAACCAATCCAAAGCTACGCTGGCAGCAAAATGCCCGGCATGGAAAATTCGATCAAAATCCAATTCAACGACACCTAGATGAAATATTTGGTTATCGTTAGATTTAGTTTGCGCGGTAACATCGAAAAAACCACCGATCTCAGTATTGACGGACTGTTCAGCATCGGTTCTTGAATCCGTTTTTTGGAAAAACTTTTCTAACAGTGATAGCTCAATAGTCGAACCATTTTCTGACTTATTTCCTTCCCCTGGCGACTCAGGCAAGACCACCGAAGGTTCGGCAGATTCCCCAAGTCTTTTTTCTTGCTGTAAATTGGTAATAATTTGTTTTTGTTGTTGAGTAAGTTGTTCAAGTTTCTTTATACGCGCGTCAAGCGCTTCAATTGTCTTATCTTTAGCGTGCAGCAATTCTTCCACGATTGCTTTAACATCGCTTTTATCGATCGACTTCGTT
>JBNLEI010000271.1:0-8276 GCA_050304855.1 Methylococcaceae bacterium | reverse complement strand
GATGTATGCATCAGTGCAGAGTGACAATACCGAAGATTTGGTATTGCAGCACGCGCCGCTGGTTAAACGCATTGCTTATCATTTGTTGGGACGATTGCCGGATACGGTGTTGCTGGATGATTTAATCCAGGCGGGCATGTTAGGGCTTTTGGAGGCGATTAAAAATTACGACTCATTACAAGGCGCCAGCTTCGACACTTATGCCGGAATTCGTATTCGCGGTGCAATGCTGGATGAAGTTAGACGTTCAGACTGGACGCCCCGGTCGGTGCATAAGAAGGCCCGTATGGTGGCGGAGGCTATCCGCGCTGTCGAAAACGAGCTCGGCCATGATGCCCGGGAGACCGAAGTTGCTGAGCACTTGGGGATTTCGGTAGACGAATATAACCACATCTTGCAGGATACCGTAGGTTGTAAAACCTTCAGTGTTGAGGAATTGGATCAAGCGGGCGATGCTTTTTTAAAAGATGCCCAGTTGTCCGAGATACAGCCGGTAGACCATTTGCTGAAGGAAAACTTCCAAAAGGCTTTGGCGGATGCTATCAGGCAATTGCCCGAAAGAGAGCGCCTTGTTGTATCGCTTTATTACGACGAGGAGCTCAATTTACGCGAAATAGGTCATGTGCTCGATGTCAGCGAATCGAGGGTCAGCCAGATATGCAGCCAAGCCATGTTGCGCCTCAGAGCGAGGCTTGCGGATTGGTTGGAAGCAAATGATAATAAAATATAAACCATTCAAGTTTTAGCGGTTTATGACGATAATTTATTAATGATTCTAGAAAATAGGTTGGAGATTATCCTTGGATAAAAATATGAAAATTCTTATTGTTGATGATTTCTCAACAATGAGACGCATTGTCAAAAATCTATTGCGAGATCTTGGGTTTACGAACACTGTTGAAGCGGATGACGGTAAAACAGCTTTGCCCATACTGGAAAAAGGTGGTATCGATTTTCTGGTAACGGATTGGAATATGCCTGGCATGACGGGTATAGATCTGCTAAAAGCGGTGCGCGCCAACCCTGATCTTGCTAATTTGCCAGTATTGATGGTGACGGCGGAAGCCAAGCGGGAGCAGATAGTTATGGCGGCCCAGGCAGGTGTGAACGGTTATGTGATTAAGCCGTTCACTGCGGCGACTCTTAAGGAAAAAATCGAAAAGATTTTTGAAAGAATCGACGGATAAAACTGCAATGGAGAAAGACTGATGACCGATGAAACGCGTTTGGCCCTGGCCAAAGACTTGGTAAAAGCTTTAGAGCAGGGCGACGATGAAACCGCTGATGGCCTGTTGGACGAGATCGCTAGTTTGCGTGAGACACAGCTTTTTAAGGAAGTTGGCCGATTGACTCGGCAGTTGCATGACACGATGTCCAGTTTTTCCGTTGATTCCAGAATGGCGTCGATGACGGAAAAAGACATTCCGGATGCCAAAGAGCGGCTTCATTATGTCATTGATATGACTGAACAGGCCGCTAACCAAACATTAACGGCCGTTGAAAATTTGCTACCGGTCTCAGAGCAGTTGAATGAACAGGCCACTGAGTTGGCCGGAAAATGGGAGCGTTTTCTGGATCGGGAAATGCCTTACGAAGAGTTCAAATCGATGAGTCGGGAAATCGCTTTGCATTTTAGAGAGTCGAAAAACTCATTGGAAGTGGTTCAGGCCGGCTTGAACGATATATTGATGGCGCAAGGTTTTCAAGACATAACCGGACAGATTATTCGACGGGTCATTGATATGGTGCAAGAACTCGAAGCCGGTATGGTTGAGGTTATCCGTATTTCAGGGCGCAAGGTTCAATCGGAAAAAACAACCAACGAGCCTGAACTGCCGGGTCCGGTGGTTCCGGGAGTTGACGACAAAGCAGGCGATGTTGCCAGCAGTCAAGATGATGTGGATGACCTGTTATCTAGTCTAGGTTTCTGAGGAAGAACAGCATGGCGATTGATCTGGATGATGAAATTTTACAAGACTTCCTGGTGGAAGCTGGTGAGATTCTCGAGCTATTAGGTGAGCAGTTGGTCGAATTGGAGCAGTCGCCTGATGACCTGGACTTATTGAATGCCATATTCAGAGGGTTTCATACCGTTAAAGGTGGGGCCGGTTTTTTAGCGATCAATGCACTGGTGGATGTTTGCCATAGCGCTGAGGACGTTTTCAACGTACTCAGGCAAGGAGACCGTCAGGTATCGCCGGATTTAATGGATGTGATTCTGCAGGTGGTCGATGTCGTTCATGAAATGTTTACAGAGGTACGTTCCGGTAACGACCCCGCTCCTGCAGATCAGAATCTGTTGGAACGTTTACGGGCATTCACCTCTGCTGAAGAGAGCGCCGGGAGCGGAGAAACAGAGGTTATTGTCGAGCAATCAGGCGTTGATGAAACAGCCGAGGAGCCTATTGAGGAGCCATCTATTATCGAACCGTCCGCCGTTTCCGATATTGTCGAGCAGGAATTCGAAGCAATGCTGGATGCAACTGAAGGCGGCAATGAAATTCCACAGACTGACGATGACGAAATTACCGAAGAAGAATTTGAAGACTTATTAGATGCTTTGCATGGCAAAGGCGGTTCGCCGAGCAGTAAAAAAGCGCCTCCAGCTATAGAGTCGGCAGCGGTATCCAGCGACGAAATTTCCGAGGATGAATTCGATCAACTACTGGACGAATTACATGGAAAGGGTAAATTTTCCGGTAGTAATGTTCGGGCAAAGTCTGACCAGAAAACGGTTGAAACTCCAATGTCAAAGGCTTCCGAGATTGCCGATTCTGGTGATATTACAGAAGAAGAGTTTGATCAATTGCTGGACGAGCTCCATGGAAAGGGCAAATTTGACGGGACCAAGCTCAAGAGTACCGAGCAGCCGAAAGTACAAAAACAACCCATTAAACCGGATTCAGCGCCTAGCAAAAAACAACCAAGCAGTAAGCCCGGAACAGCTGCATCTGAGCCCAAGGCGGTCGGTAAACCGTCGTCTCAGATATCCTCCGAACCGGCAAAGGTTGTAGCCGAACCTCCGGCTTTTGGCGCCGAAGCGAAAAAGGCTGCCAAACCGGCCGCCGCTCAAGGGGAAACAACTGTCAGGGTCGACACGCATGTACTCGACGAAATTATGAATATGGTCGGAGAACTGGTGTTGGTAAGGAACCGTTTTCAAACCCTCAAAGCCAATGCGGAAGCAGGCGAGCAGTTCGCTAAAGCCGTATCCAATCTGGATGTGGTGACTGCCGACCTACAGTTGGCTGTGATGAAAACCCGAATGCAGCCCATTAAAAAAGTTTTCGGCCGTTTTCCCCGAGTCGTCAGGGATTTGGCTAGAAGCCTCAAAAAGGAAATTAGATTGGAACTGGTAGGCGAGGAAACCGATCTCGACAAAAATCTGGTCGAAGCGCTGGCCGATCCCTTGGTGCATCTGGTACGAAACGCCGTCGATCATGGTATAGAGTTGCCGGAAGAACGTCAGGCAATCGGCAAGCCGACTGAAGGTGTAGTGGTTCTGACCGCGTCCCAGGAAGGCGATCATATTTTGTTATCCATTAAGGACGACGGTAAAGGTATGAATGCCGAAGTCTTGAGAAGAAAAGTTGTTGAAAAAGGTTTGATGGACGAGGAATCCGCCGCCAGACTGGATGATAAAGAATGCTATAACCTGATTTTCCTGCCCGGTTTTTCCACCAAAACTGAAATTTCCGATGTTTCGGGGCGCGGTGTCGGTATGGATGTGGTAAAAACCCGAATCACGCAAATGAACGGTGTGGTGGAAATTGATTCGGAAGAGGGTGCAGGTAGTACGATCATTATTAAAGTTCCGTTGACGCTGGCTATTATGCCAACTTTGATGGTCAAGTTGGGAGGTCAGGCTTTCGCGCTGCCGTTGGCTAGCGTTTTGGAGATTCTGGATCTCGATTTGCGCAAAACCAATGTGGTTGACGGACAATTGGTGGTTATGGTCAGAGAAAGGGCGTTGCCTTTGTTTTACCTGGGTGAATGGTTGGTTCACGATCCATCCTATGTTGTTAACAAAAAAACCATGGGCCATGTGGTCGTGGTGAATGCCGGTGGTCGGCATATTGGTTTTGTCGTGGATCAACTAATCGGACAGGAAGAAGTCGTTATCAAACCGCTGGGCGCAAAATTGCAAGGACTTGAAGGATTAGCAGGCGCCACCATTACCGGTGACGGCAAGATTGCATTGATTTTGGATGTCCCGGGTCTGATGAAACGTTATGCTAACTGAATCGATCGCCAGCCTATGACTAATCTGACGGCGCTAATGAAATTAAGCAAATCCGCAAACGCAAATTCGTTTCATGGTTTCAATGCCGGCTTGATTGCCATACCTAAGATTATTGCCGGAAAGCGATGAACAATGACTATTCGGGTATTGATTGTTGATGATTCCAGATTTATCTGCAAAAGAATCCAGGAGATTCTGGAGGAAGATAAGGAATATCAGGTGATCGGTATCGCAGGTAACGGCAGAGAGGCTGTCAGAATGGCGGCAGAGTTGGAGCCTGATGTGATTACCATGGATGTTGAAATGCCGTTGATGGACGGTATTACTGCGGTTAAAAAAATCATGCAGGAATGCCCATCTCCAATCTTAATGCTATCCGCGTCGACTCAAGTAGGAGCAAGGGCTACACTGGATGCGTTGAGTGCCGGCGCCATCGATTTTCTTCCTAAACAGTTGGATGCCATCGACGGCAACCGGGAAATGGCCAAAAGTCTATTGAGACGGCGGGTCCGGGTGGTCGCTCAACAGGCATCGAGAATTCGTAAACAGGTCGCGGCGGTTTCGCCGAAACCGTCTACAGAATCCACTCACGTTAAGCACACTGTTTCCGGTGAGCACAGAGTCAACAACAAGCGGGAGAGTGTCCGTCCGGATCTTTTGGTGATAGCCGCGTCGACGGGGGGCCCTGTCGCGATCCAAAAAATTCTGACCCGGATTCCGGCAAGCTGTTCCATCCCCATTATCCTGGTTCAACATATGCCGGAAAATTTTACCAAGAGCTTTGCCGAACGATTGAATGATCTTTGCCATATTCAGGTAAAGCAAGCCGAGGAAGGGGATATTTTACAATCCGGTTTGGCTTTACTGGGACCGGGAGGGATGCAGATGGAAGTCAAAGCGCGTTATGGAAAAAGCGTTGTGAGTATAAGACCAAAAAGTACAGGGGAAATTTATAGCCCTTGTGTGGATATCACTTTTTCTTCGATCGCACGCAGTGTTAACGGCAAGGTGTTGGCTGTGGTGTTAACCGGTATGGGGTCAGACGGTCGGTTAGGCGCGGAAAAGTTAAAAAAGCGCGGAGCCGTGATATGGGCGCAAGACGAAGCCAGCAGTACCATTTACGGCATGCCCAAAGCGGTAGTCGATGCCAATCTGGCGAATCAAGTCTATAGTCTTGATGAAATTGCAGACGAATTTAATAAACTGGGCTAATGGATATTCTGAGCATTTTAGGGGTCTTGATCGGTTTTTCCGCCATTATTGCCGGCAATTCGCTGGGTGGAGGGGACTTTTCGTTTTTGTTGAATGTTCATGCCTTGATTATTGTCATCGGGGGAACTTTAGGTGCGACCTTATTACACTTTCCGCCCCGGGTAGTTTGGCAAAGCGTCAAAATCTTCCGTTGGGTGGTCAGTCCGCAAAAAATTCCGTTAAAAGCTCAAATTAATAAAATCGTTGAATGGAGCGCTTTAGCCAGAAAGGAAGGTTTGCTGGGATTGGAAGGCATTATCGATAAGGAAAAAGACACCTTCGCGCAAAAAGGCTTGCAGTTACTAGTTGATGGAAATGAGCCCGAAGTCATCCGGGATTGCCTGGAAGTGGAAATTACCACTCGGGAAAACATGGACTTACACGCGGCCGGAGTGTTCAACGCGATGGGAGGCTATTCGCCGACCATTGGCATTATCGGTGCGGTTATCGGCTTGATTCATGTGATGCAGAATTTGGCCGACCCGGAGCTTTTAGGCGCAGGCATTGCGACAGCATTCGTTGCAACCATTTACGGAGTGGGTTTTGCCAATTTGTTGTTTTTGCCGGTCGCCAATAAACTAAAAGCGCAGGTTATGACAATTTCGTTATCCCAGGAAATGATCATGGAAGGTATCAAAGCCATCGCCGAGGGGGAAAACCCCAGAAACATCGAGCTACGGTTGTCCGGTTATTTAACCGACTAATGGAGACGAACGTTGGCCAGGCGTAAAAAAAGAACTGCGGAAGAACCCGAAAACCACGAGCGCTGGTTGGTTTCCTATGCTGATTTTATTACCTTATTGTTCGCTTTTTTTGTTGTGATGTATTCGATTTCATCGGTCAATAACAATAAATACGAAACTCTCTCCGAAGCGTTGGATGAAGCTTTTCATCCTAATCAGAAAGAAAATAAGACGCTGGAGCCGATTCAGGTCGGCTATACCCCGACGGTAATACAACCGATTATTCTGGACCATCCGACAACCGAGGAAGAACTCAAGCGGCAGCAGTTGAGCGATGAAATTCTGCAGGAAAGAAGACGGTTGAAACGCGTCTCGGAAGACCTGGAAAGCGTGTTGCAACCTTATATTGAAGAAGATTTAGTGGCGATCAAAAGAAACGACTTTTGGGTCGAGTTGGAAATGAACAGTGAATTGCTGTTTTCCAGCGGTGAAGCAGAATTGTCGCAAAAGGCCGTGCCGATTTTGCGCAAAGTGGCTGAGGTGATCAGGTTGTTGCCCAATGTGATCAACGTTGAAGGCCATACCGACGATGTGCCCATTGATACGGTGGAATTTCCGTCGAATTGGGATTTGTCGTCCGCGCGGGCGACCAGCGTGGTCAGAGAGCTCATCAATGGTAGCATACCGCCTTCGCGTTTATCGGCCGTCGGCTATGGAGAATTTCACCCGATTGCCGATAACAATACTACCAACGGCCGTTTCAAAAACCGAAGGGTTGTGTTGGTGTTGATGTCACAGGCTTTTGCACGTTACGGAATGGACGATGAGGAAAGAGCCAAAGTGTTGAATTTTGAGCGGGCAAGCGATGAATCGGAAACTTCGGTTTCGTTGCCTTAGGACGGTTTGATTATGAAAATATGGTCCGTATCCAATCAGAAAGGCGGAGTGGGTAAAACGACTACCGTAGTGACCCTAGGCGGCTTGCTGTCGTCCTGGGGATTTAGAACTTTACTGGTCGACTTGGATCCGCACGGCTCGTTGACCAGCTATTTCAAAATGAACCCGGACGAGATTGACGCAAGCGTCTACAATCTTTTTCATGATGCCAGCCAGAAAAAAAAGAACAACGGTCCCGAGTCTTACATCGCCGAAACCGAGTTTGACGGTATTTCGGTTTTGCCGGCTTCGACCGCGATAGCCACGCTTGACCGCCAAGTTGCCGCGATGGGCGGCATGGGCTTGGTGATTGCGACCGCGCTCAAAAAAGTCTCCGATCGCTACGACTACGTCATTATCGATAGTCCGCCTATGCTTGGAGTGCTGATGATTAACGCGCTGGCCGCCTGCGATCACCTCATTATACCGGTGTTGTCCGAATACCTGGCGCTAAAGGGTCTGGACCGGATGCTTCATACCATCGGCATGGTGTTCAATTCGCGTAAATTGCAACCTAATTACACGATCGTTCCGACCATGTTCGACAAAAGAACCAAAGCTGCGAGGGAAAGTCTGATTTCGCTACGCCAGAAATATCCCGACAACGTTTGGAAATCCTATATTCCGGTTGATACGAAAATCCGCGAAGCCAGTCAGGCTGCGATTCCCGTGTCATTGTTTGTCAAGGATTCCAGAGCCGCCGAAGCCTACTCCAATTTATTGGAATTATTATTGCTTGAGAGTCCGCAGCACGACAAAAAAATGGCGATGTCTTAATGAATCACGATAAGCAGAAACATCAAGTTGTCCATCAGGAACTGGCTCTTGATGCTTATTTGAGAACGCTACTGGATGAAATTCCTTCGGAGGTTGTGGATCAACCCAAGCCGGTCGAAAATAAAGTCCACCGGTTAGAGACGGTCTTGCCGGAAACGGAACCGGTTGTCAGTCCGGAGAAGTCTCTACAGCCGTTGGAGCCGAAGGTTACGGCGAAAACTGGTAAACAGATTCAGATCATCGAACAACCGACAGAAACCAAGCTGAAACCGTTATCGGTGATGCCGGAATGGTCTCGGTACGAGTTCCAGGCGTTGTTTTTTAAGGTGGATCAATTAGTTCTGGCGGCTCCCTTGACGGATTTGCTAAGAACGATAAAAATTGAA
>JBNLEI010000270.1:0-25831 GCA_050304855.1 Methylococcaceae bacterium | reverse complement strand
ACTGAAATTGGCCGAATCGGAGGACACCGCAATCCAATGCGTATTGAATAAATTCTTTTTGATAATCGAGCATGATAATTTTTTAAAATTAAAATAAAGAGTAATTGTTCACTTTAATCGCAAACGAACGATAACCGCGAGTTGAGGCGCCAATTTGCGCTTATAATCAGCCTGGCGGGATGTATTATGAGGCAAATTGGTCGGTTCGAACGATTTGTTATCGGGGCCCGGGAGCGTAGCGACGGGAACCGATGGCACATCGGGCGAGGCGTTTAGCCTCAACTCGCGGTTATCCGCGTCACGCAGCGAAGCAAAGTGGCGCGGATAACAACAGTTATCACCTAAATTTGAAGATTAAACAAGAAACAATCCGTCATAGATTCATAACCGAATTTTCATTACACTCAGGCGATAAATTTTTCCAGAATAGTGTCCAGAAAGTCCCAACCGTTATCGCTGCAGCGGATAATATCCTTTTCGCGAACCAACAACCCCGCTTCGAGACATGCCGTAAGTCCCGGCTCAAGCGTGTCCAAGATCAAACCGGTCGCTTCCTGATAATGATCGGTACTAAAACCACTCTTCAAACGTAAGTGGTTCATAACGAATTCCAGCGGTAACTGTTTCAATTCAAGCTGGTGTCTAGTGTAATAATCCTTTTGCCGCATATATTGCTCGGGCTTTTTGCACTTTGCGGTTCGAATGATCTTATCCGGTAACGACAAACTGACCTTGCCGTGAGCGCCCGCACCAATACCCAGGTAATCGCCGAACCGCCAGTAATTACCGTTATGTCTGCAATTGCGTCCTGCTTGAGCGTAGGCGGAAACCTCATATTGCCGATACCCATGTTCAGCCAGTAAGTTCTGGCAATATTTCTGAGTTTGAAATAACTCATCGTCTTCCGGTAACTTGGGCGGATATTTATAAAACCACGTGTTAGGCTCTAACGTTAATTGATAAAAAGAGATATGAGCCGGCATCAAACTAATTGCCTTTTCAACATCCTCGACAGCTTCCTCTCGGTGCTGATCCGGTAAACCGAACATCAAGTCCAGGTTAATGTTATCGAATCCGGATTGATAAGCGGTCTCAACCGCCCTAACGGCTTCCCCAGCATCGTGAATTCTCCCTAAAGCTTTTAAATGTCGATCATTGAAACTTTGTATCCCTATTGACAACCGGTTAATCCCGAGACTGTAAAAATCAGCGAATTTATTACTTTCGAAGGTTCCCGGATTAGCTTCCAGGGTAATTTCGATGTCTTCCGAAAAAACCAATTGTTGTTGCAAACCCTTCAATAACTTTTCCAGTGATCGTGCGGAAAACAGACTAGGCGTTCCGCCACCTATAAAAACACTATGGATCGGTCTAACTGTTTCTAATAACTGCAGATCCTGCTGGAGATCGAACAGCAAGGCGTCTATATAATAAGTTTCGTCCAGCGTAGTTTTAACCGCATGCGAATTGAAATCGCAATAAGGGCATTTTTGAATGCACCAAGGTATATGAACATATAAACTGAGCGGGGGTATAGCGGAATTGGCTACTGTATCCATCAGTATAATTTTACCTGATTCTGTTCGAAACCCGGACGACTTAATTAGATCAATGATGGTTTTCCCAATTCAAAGACGGTTTCCCTCCTTTCAAGTAGCGGGTTAACGTAAATAATGCCAGAATAAACATTGATTTCATGCGGACATAAATATCGATGCAAATCATTCCTTTGATCAAACACTCACCCGAAGAAATCAGCGATGTCAGGTAAGCATATTTGGCAAATAATCGTTGTGACCATTTTAGTTGCATTATTTTATTATTACCTACAACGACCGAAAGCAATTCCGGTAAAAATCTACCGCATCTCCAAAGGCGAGGTGACGGCGACGGTTGCTAATACTCGGGTAGGTACTGTAAAAGCTTGCCGGCGCTCTTATCTTGCTCCCGCCACCGGCGGCCAAGTAGCGAAATTGCATGTCAAAGAAGGCGATGCCGTAAAACAAAATCAACTGTTATTGGAAGTTTGGAATCAAGACCTAAAAGCACAGATCGCATTGCAACAAGCTCAAATCAAAACCGATCGAGCCACTATGCGACAAGCCTGTCTATTGGCGGCCGGCGCTAAACGCGAAGCCGAGAGGCTGGCAAAATTACAAAAACGAAATCAGCTTGTTTCTGAAGAACAAGTCGACATTGCCATGACTGATGCGGAAGCTAAGGAGGCTTTCTGTTTCGCCTCCAAAGAAACTATTGAAGTCAGCAAAGCCAAGTTGAATGCCGTGCAAGCATCTGTTGAACGCACGCTGGTGATTGCGCCGTTTGACGGAGTAATTGCCGAAATCAATGCTGAACTGGGCGAATTTGTTACGCCATCACCGCCCGGGATTCCAACGCTACCGCCGATTGATCTGCTGGATATCAGCTGCCTGTACGTGTCGGCACCGATTGATGAAGTGGATGCACCCAAAATCAAAAACGGTATGCGAGCTTGCGTGTCGCTGGATGCATTTGAAGAAAAACGTTGTTCCGGCACTGTCAGTCGCATCGCGCCTTACGTCCTGGAAAAAGAAAAACAGGCACGTACGGTAGAAGTGGAGGTCAAGCTGACTGCTCAGGAAGATCTAGCCGAATTGTTGCCCGGCTACAGCGCCGACATCGAAGTGCAACTGGCCAGCAAAACCAATATCTTGAGAGTGCCTACCGAAGCGGTTATGGAAAATAACCGAGTTTTGCTCTTATCCGAAGACAACAGACTGGTGGAAAAAAGTTTCCAGGCGGGATTAAGTAATTGGCGCTTTATCGAAATATTAGACGGTCTTTCCGAAAATGAGAAGGTTGTGCTTTCAATCGGACAGGAAGGCGTTACTGCCGGTGTCTATGCAACTGAACAGCGATGATTGAGCTGGAAAACATCAACCGTTTTTTTCAAGTTGGCGAACAAATCGTCCACGCCCTGGACAACATTAATTTGACCATTTCAGACGGCGAGTATGTTTCCGTCATGGGACCTTCCGGCTCAGGCAAATCGACCCTGCTTAATATTATTTCACTGTTGGACCAACCTTCGTCGGGAATCTACCGGTTAAATCAGCAGAACGTTACCGATTTGGACGACAATCAGCTATCCAAAGTAAGGCGTGAAAGCATCGGCTTTATTTTCCAGTTTTTTCATTTGATTCCCCGCCTTAATGCCGCTGAAAACATCGAAATGCCGATGATTCTAGCCGGCATCCCCAAACGCGAACGCAAGCAAAGGGTCAAAGCGGCTCTGTCCTCAGTCGATTTAAGCGACAGAGCTGAACATCGCCCCGATCAGCTATCGGGAGGACAACGCCAGCGAGTGGCAATAGCCAGAGCAACCATTATGAATCCCTCGATTCTTTTGGCAGACGAACCGACAGGAAATTTAGACAGCCATTCCGGTTTGGAAATCGTCGAACTCATGGAAAGACTGAACCAAAAGGGTGTTACGCTGATTGTCATTACCCACGATCCAAATTTGGGAATTCGCGCCAAACGTCGGATTCATATTGTCGACGGACGGATTAAGTAATGCGGATTCAAGATACTGTAAATCAAGCAACCACCGCTATTTTTGCCCAACCTTTACGAGCATCATTAATCATACTGGCGATGAGTATCGGAATCTGTTCAGTGACTGTTCTAACCGCATTGGGAGAAAGCGCTCGCCGCTACGTGGTTAATGAATTCGAATCGCTGGGCACGCATTTGCTGATTATGCTCCCGGGACGCAATGAAACGACCGGCGGACAACCGCCGATTTTCGGCGAAACTCCTCGGGACCTAACGTTGGAAGATGCCGAGGCCATTGCCGAAAGCCCCTATATTGCTTTAACCGCACCTATTTCGGTCGGATCAGCTCCGATTTCCGCATTAGGCTTGGAACGTGAAGCAACCGTGATGGGGTCTACCGCCGCACTGCGTAGCGTCAGACATCTCAGTCTGGCGCAAGGCCGTTTTTTGCCGACAACGGCTATCGATAAAGCCATGCCCGTTTGCGTGATCGGCCAAACCATCAAAGACGAATTGTTTGCCAATCGAAAGATCCTCGGACAATGGCTACGCATCAATGACCGCCGCTTTCAGATCATCGGAGTGTTAGCTTCGGAAGGACAATCGATCGGTGTGGACTTTGACGATATCGTCATCATTCCGGTCGCTTCCGCACAAATGTTATTCAACAATCAATCACTGTTTAGAATCCTCGCGGAAGCCAAATCGAAACAGGCTATGTACAAAGCTGCGGATCATATACGCCAGATTATCAAATCTAGACATGAAGGCGAAGATGACATTACTGTGATCACTCAAGACAGCGTAGTCAATACTTTCGATAATATTTTAACGGTCTTAACCTTGACGGTTGCCAGCATAGCTGGAATCAGTTTGGTGGTCGCCGGGGTTTTGGTCATGAACGTAATGCTGGTCAGCGTCAGTCAAAGAACAGCCGAAATTGGTTTATTAAAAGCGTTGGGGGCCACTAGGTCTCAGTTGAATTGGCTGTTTTTAACTGAAGCGACCATATTATCACTGGCCGGTGCTTTGATCGGGGTGTTATTGGGAAAATTGGCATTATTTCTATTACAAACGGTTTATCCAGATTTTCCAGTCATTCTTCCGATTTGGGCATTATTTTCCGCGCTAGCTGTCGCTACCGTCACCGGAGTGGTTTTTGGCGTTTTGCCTGCCAAAAAAGCCTCCCGACTGAATCCGATCACTGCCTTGGCAAAACGTTAAGCTATTTAGAGCTTAAACGATTGTTGAAAAGCTGTGTTTTCTCATTATCGATTCTTGTGGAAAACTTGATAAGAAAAGACCCCGCTTAAATTCTCACTGAGTTAGCAACAAGTTAGCCAAACCCTGATCAACATTTTTACAAATATGTTAGTTATTTGATTTTCAATATAAAAACAAACTTATCCACAGCTTTTAAGTGACTTAGTAATAACAATAAAGATAAAATATAATATTTTTGTTATTAGCCATATAATGGCTTCCCCATAGGTTATACCCAAATTTCACGAAACCATGAGCGCTATCTGGAATAATTGTCTTACCAAACTCGAACATGAAATTCCTTCCGGAGATTTCAGTACCTGGATCAGACCGCTACAAGCGGTGGAAAATGGTGAGAAATTAAAACTGTTGGCTCCCAACCGCTTCATTATCGATCATATCAAACAGCATTTCCTGCCAAAAATTGAAGACGCTGTTTATGAGTTTTCTAACGGCCGTTCCAGTTTACAGTTCGAAATCGGCAGTAGAAAATCTCCGGTTGCGAAGGCGCCTGCTTTTGCGAGTAAGACGTCGCCACAAAAAAAGAAGCAGCCTAATTTTTTAAATAAGGCGTTCACATTTGACAGTTTTGTTGAAGGTAAATCGAATCAATTGGCCAGAGCCGCTTCTGTTCAAGTTTCGGAAAACATCGGTAAAGCCTACAACCCGTTGTTTATTTATGGTAGTTCAGGACTAGGCAAAACGCATTTGATGCATGCGATCGGCAACGCGGTAATGGAACAAAATCCATCGGCTAATATCGTTTATCTGCATTCTGAAAAATTTGTTCAAGATATGGTCAGGGCTTTGCAACAGAACACTATTAACAGTTTCAAAGATTATTATCGTAGCATCGATATTTTACTCATCGACGATATACAATTTTTGGCGGGCAAAGAGCGTTCGCAGGAGGAGTTTTTTCATACTTTTAACAACCTGTTGGATAAAAAGCATCAAGTGGTTTTAACCTGCGACAAATATCCGAAGGAAATAGAAGGCCTGGAAGACCGTTTAAAATCCCGATTCGGCTGGGGATTGCCGGTTGCTATAGAACCACCTGATCTTGAAACGCGAGCCGCCATTCTGATGAAAAAAGCTAAGCTGGTCAATGTAGAGCTCGACCAGGATGTAGCGTTTTTTATCGCGAAACGGATCCCTTCCAACGTTAGGGATTTAGAAGGTGCACTCAGAAGAGTTGTGGCTAATTCCCAATTTACCGGACGAGAAATAACGGTCGATTTTACCAAGGAAGCTTTGCACGATTTGATCTCATTACAGGATAAGCTGGTTAATATCGATAATATTCAGAAAACGGTTGCCGAATATTTCAAAATCAGAGTCGCGGATTTGTCCTCAAAAAATAGAAAACAGTCGATTACTCGACCTCGACAAATTGCTATGTCGTTAGCCAGGGAATTAACTTCCCATAGTTATCCTGAAATCGGCGATGCATTCGGTGGCAGAGATCATACGACTGTGATCAATGCCTGTAAAAGAATTGACGCTTTAAAAGAAAGCGATGTTAAAGTTTCTGAAGATTATCAAAACCTGTTGAGAACATTGTCACATTAACCGGTTAAAAGCTGTGCATAACTTTCCGTAATAAGTGCAGTCCGTTTTTTCCACATTTTTGCTAACAGCATTAAATGATGTCTATCAACAGCTTTAAAATTTTTTAAGGTATTGATTTTAAATGGATAAATATCATTATCCACAGATTTTTTAAGCTTAATAAAAGTAATAAATAAAAATATTTATGAAATTTACTATTAATAGAGATGAATTGTTAACGCCTCTTCAGCAAATTGTCAGTGTGATTGAAAAAAGGCAAACCATGCCTATTTTGTCTAACGTCTTAATCACAGCTACTGAAGATCAGTTGGTATTGACCGGTACCGATCTTGAAATTCAGATTATTGCGAAGGTACATTTAGCTGTTGAAGTGCCCGGTTCCATTACCGTTCCGGCCAGAAAGTTTTTGGATATTTGTCGTTTGTTGCCTACCGATGCAGAAATCAAAGTGGAACAAAAAAACGATAAAGTTAATGTAACTTCTGGACGAGGACGTTTTTCATTGACCACACTGCCGGCAGAAAACTATCCGGAATTTTCCGAAGCGGAATTTGAAAACCAGTTCACTATCAATGCCGGTAAATTGAAAAAAGCATTGGATAAAACCCTCTTTTGTATGGCTAACCAGGATGTTAGATATTACCTTAACGGCTTATTGTTACACGTCAGCAATAGCCGGATAAAACTCGTAGCTTCCGATGGTCACCGTTTATCCATCTATGAAGATGATATCGGCAGTGCAACCGGCTATGAGGCACGAATTATCTTGCCTAGAAAAGGTGTGCAAGAGTTAAGTCGTTTGCTTACCGATTCCGATGCTGAGTTGAACATTCAATTCAGTAACAACAACATTCGTATTTTTTACTTGAATTTGGTATTTTCCGCGAAACTGGTCGATGCTAAGTATCCCGATTTCAGTCGTGTGTTCGATCAGTCTTTTTACGATCCGATTTTAATTCAAAAACAAATTTTGAAAGACGCTTTAACTCGAGTGGCAGTATTGTCGAACGAGAAGTTTAAAGGGGTTTCATTTGATATTTCGAAGAATCTAATGAAAATTAGTACTCACAATCCCGAGCATGATGAAGCCGAAGAAGATTTGGTTATGCAATATGAAGGAGAGGGATTGTCGATTTCTTTTAATTCACAATATTTGCTCGACGCAATATCTAATCTGGATTCTGAATTAGCTGTATTAACTATTGCCAGCAATGCCAGCAGTTGTTTTATAGAGGAACCGGATCAGCCACTGTTTAAATTCATTGTTATGCCGATGCGCTTGTAAGTATTTCATGCCCCTATCGAAACTGGATATTTTGTCGGTACGAAATATCCATCGGGCCACTTTGGCGCCCTCTCCTACACTTAATTTTATTACCGGCGCAAACGCCAGTGGTAAAAGTTCGTTATTAGAAGCGGTTTTTATTTTAGGTAGAGCTCGTTCTTTTAGAACTGCTAATGTCAAACAGGCAATTGAATTCGATCAATCCGATTTAGTTGTGTCAGCGCAAGTCAAGGGAAACAACGATCATTTATCTCAAATTGGGATTCAGATTAATCAGAGGCAATGTCTTATTCATATCAATAGGGAAAGTAGAAATAAGTCAGATCTTGCCTATTCTTTGCCGTTACAAATGATTCATCCCAAAAGCTATAAATTACTCGATTCTGGACCCCAAATTCGACGGGAGTTCCTGGATTGGGGTGTCTTCAATCACGAACCCGGTTTTCTAGAGCATTGGCGGAAATTTAAGAAGGTATTATCGCAGCGAAATTCGTTGTTAAAAAGCAAACAATTGAAGCAATTGGACAGCTGGAATCTAGAACTTGTCCGATACGGTGAGATACTTACAGATTATCGCAGAACGTACATTGAAAAACTCGAACCTTTTTTTTTACAGGTGAGTAATCAATTTATCGATAATCAGGATCTAAAACTTAAATTTATCGATGGTTGGGATCGAGATCAGGATTTAGTGCAAATATTAAATAAAGAACTCGATAAAGATTTACGCTATGGTTATACACATAGCGGTCCCCAACGTTCGGATTTCCAATTACTTATTAACAACCGAATTGCTAAGGACTATGTTTCGCGAGGTCAATTGAAGTTGCTCATGCTGGCTTTGAAATTAGCTCAAGTCAAGTTACTTAATGATCTCAATGATCATTCAGTCTGCATTTTAATCGATGATTTAACGGCTGAATTGGATACTGTTAACAAGACAAAATTGTTAGAATATTTAGCTAATTTGAATTGTCAGGTGTTTATGACATCAACTGAGTTTTCCGGTTTCGGTAATCTTAATTCAATTGGCGACTATAAAGTGTTTCACGTGGAACAAGGTTGCGTTAAAACACAATAATGTTCCACGTGGAACCTAATGATAGGTGGCAACAGTAAGTTCTAAAATAATGTCACCCCCAAACTAAAAACGGTAAAAAAACCTTATGAGTGAAAAAAACGATCAATACGATAGTTCTAATATTACGGTACTGAAAGGATTGGATGCGGTAAGAAAACGCCCAGGTATGTATATAGGCGATACCGATGACGGTACCGGATTGCACCATATGGTTTTCGAAGTGGTGGATAATTCAATCGATGAAGCGTTGGCTGGCTACTGTAAAGGGGTTGACGTCATTATTCATGAGAACGGTTCTGTAACTGTCTCCGACGATGGTCGCGGTATTCCGGTTGATATTCATCCTGAGGAAGGACGTTCGGCCGCAGAAGTGATTATGACGGTTTTACATGCCGGAGGTAAGTTTGATGACAATGCTTACAAGGTCTCCGGCGGCCTTCATGGTGTAGGAGTTTCCGTGGTTAACGCATTATCTGAAGAAATGCTGATGCAAATACGTAAAAACGGTAAATTGTATCAACAAAAATATATGATGGGAGAACCGGTTGCACCATTGAAGGAGGTCGGAGAGGCTGAAGGAAGCGGGACCCGTATTACGTTTAAACCTAGTCGAAAAACCTTTTCTGATGTGGAATTTCACTACGATATTTTGGCTAAAAGGTTAAGAGAATTGTCGTTTCTGAACTCAGGAGTCAGAATTTCACTGAAAGATGAAAGGACCGGAAAGGAAGATGTGTTTGAGTTTGAAGGCGGAATCAGCGCTTTTGTTCGCCACCTGAACAAGAATAAAACGCCGTTGTTTGAAGATATGTTTTACTTTATTGCGGAAAAAGAGGGTGTAACAGTTGAAGTGGCGATGCAATGGAACGATTCTTACCAAGAAAATATTTTCTGTTATACCAATAACATTCCTCAACGGGATGGCGGAACACATCTGGCAGGATTTAGAGGTGCGTTAACAAGGACGATTAATCAATATATCGAAACAAACGGGCTGGCTAAAAAAGAAAAAGTCGCTACAACTGGAGATGATGCTCGTGAAGGATTGACGGCAGTACTGTCGGTTAAGGTTCCTGATCCGAAGTTTTCTTCTCAAACCAAAGAAAAGCTGGTGTCATCGGAAGTGAAACCTTTGGTTGAATCAACCATGAATGAAAAACTGCAGGAATTCTTATTGGAGAATCCGCGTATCGGTAAAACTATTGCCAATAAAATTATTGATGCGGCGCGCGCCAGAGAAGCAGCCAGAAAGGCCCGCGAAATGACTCGACGTAAAACCACCTTGGATATTGCCGGCTTGCCCGGAAAACTGGCGGATTGCCAGGAAAAAGATCCGGCGTTATCCGAATTGTTTATCGTGGAAGGGGACTCCGCAGGAGGATCCGCCAAACAGGGTCGGGACCGACGAACTCAAGCTATTTTGCCGCTGAAGGGTAAAATCCTCAATGTTGAAAAGGCTCGCTTCGATAAGATGATCTCTTCGGATGAAGTGGGGACGTTGATTACCGCTCTAGGTTGCGGTATCGGCAAGGATGAATACGATATCGAAAAATTGCGTTATCACCGCATTATCATCATGACCGATGCCGATGTCGATGGATCACATATTCGCACTTTATTGCTCACTTTCTTTTATCGGCAAATGCCTGAACTCGTAGAGAGGGGACATATCTATATTGCCCAACCGCCTCTGTATAAAGTCAAGAAAGGCAAGCAGGAACATTACGTTAAAGACGATAATCAATTGAATCAGTATTTAATTCAATTAGCGTTGGATAAAGCCCAATTGCAAACCGATCTGAGTGCGCCAGTTATTCAAGGGCCAGGCTTGGAGAAACTGGCAACGGAATACACATCGGTTATGTCAATTATCAATCGTTTGGCTAGACGTTATGACGATTTGTTTCTGGAGCAGTTGACCTATTTGAAACCGTTAAAGGATGAATTTAGACAGGATAAGGAAGAATTAGTGGATTGGATGAATCAGCTGCAACACCTATTGGAACAAAGCGAACAAAAAGTTTTGTTTACTATGGAACTTAATTACACCGATGCCGAGGATTTTGAAATCACGGTCAACAAACGCTTGCATGGCATTACCAAAACTTTCGTATTGAATTCGGCTTTTTTCAATAGCAACGACTATCAGAAAATCGCCAAATATGCCGAAGATACGGTCGACATGTTCGGTGAAGAATCAGTTATGCGTATGGGAGAGAGAGAACAAGCGGTCAATAACTTCAAGCAAGCGTTTGAATGGATGATGCGCGAAGTCAAAAAAGGTCAGCATATACAACGGTACAAAGGATTGGGAGAAATGAATCCCGAGCAGCTATGGGAAACAACGTTGGACGCCAATAGTCGCCGACTATTGCAAGTGACTATTGAGGATGCGATTGCCTCCGACGAAATTTTTACTACATTGATGGGGGACGTGGTTGAACCACGACGCGATTTTATCGTTAAAAACGCTTTGGATGTGTCTAATTTGGATGTGTAAGCTAAATGTTGGCAATAATGATTGTTGACACTTCCCCTTGATATCTGAATGACGGCAAGGATGCTGCCATGATGATTTTTGTAGTGATCGTTTTTATCAGAACGTCTAGGCGTCAATAAACCAATCAACTTGGTTTATAAATAAACCTTATGGATTAATCGACCATGCAACAGTATCTTCAACTGCTGGAAAAAATTCTTAACGAAGGTCATCAAAAAGGCGACCGAACAGGTAGCGGCACATTGTCGATTTTCGGCCATCAAATGCGTTTTAATTTACAGGATGGCTTTCCGTTGGTGACAACCAAAAAAGTACATCTGAAATCGATCATTCATGAGCTATTATGGTTTTTACGTGGCGACACCAATATCGCTTATTTAAACGACAATGGTGTAAGCATATGGGATGAATGGGCGGACGCGGAGGGTGAGCTCGGTCCAATCTACGGTTATCAATGGCGTTCATGGCCGACGGCCGATGGTCGACATATCGATCAGATCGCTACAGTTATCGAGCAATTGAAAAGAACCCCCGATAGTCGAAGGATGATTGTATCGGCGTGGAATGTGAGTGACTTGCCTGATGAAACCGTCGGTCCCCAACAAAATGTGATAAATGGCAAAATGGCTTTAGCTGCTTGCCATACTTTGTTTCAATTCTATGTGGCTGATGGAAAGCTTTCGTGTCAGCTGTATCAGCGCAGCTGCGATACCTTCTTGGGATTACCGTTCAATATTGCCAGTTATGCATTGTTGACGCATATGGTGGCACAGCAGACGGCTTTGAAGGTTGGAGACTTTATCTGGACGGGAGGCGATGTGCATTTGTATTTGAATCATCTTGCACAGGCAAAATTACAACTAACCCGTAAACCTTATCGGTTACCTATACTCGAAATAAAACGTCTGCCGGAATCGATTTTTGAATATCGTTATGAGGATTTTGAAATAGTTGATTATCAGGCACATGAACATATCAAAGCGCCGATTTCAATCTAGTTAAATACCAACTGGTTTGCACGATTTACTTAAATCGATGTTAGGTATAAGAGTTTTTTAATGCTCGTAGGCCATTCAAGGACTCTCGATAGTAAGCTTGTCTCAGGCTGATTCGCCTATTTAGTACCAGGCGAAATTTCAAATGAGAAGAATATCATTTAAAATCTGGAACTGAACGTAGATAGATTGGAAATGAAATCAATGAATATCTGTGTAGGCTGTATGTCGGAAGCGTTGTTACTGTTGGCAGTCGCAAACGGCGTGCCGGTGCTTGCTCGCAAGTTGTTCGGATCGCATTTTGTTTGGCCTGTGGATTTCGGTGCGTATTTTTTTGATAAACGGCGGCTGTTAGGATACAGCAAAACCTGGCGGGGGCTGATCTTGTCGACAATTGTCACTGCAATTTCGGCGGCGTTGTTAGGATTTACAATGAGTTTTGGCGCCTTATTTGGAGTGTTAGCTATGGTGGGAGACTTGTTGTCCAGCTTTACCAAGCGGCGGTTAGGCTATTTGGAAAGCAGCCGCTACAGAGTGATAGACGTGATTCCCGAATCGTTGATTCCGGTGTTAGCCCTGCGTGAATCGTTCGGTTTAGCGATAGCTGAGGGAGTTCTTGTCGTCTTATTGTTTTTTGTGTTGGAAGTATTTTTATCACCGTTGTTGTATCGTCTGCAGATAAGACGACGTCCTTATTAGGGAAATCTTTTACTCGGGATTAAGGAACGGTTTAGGTTATTATCTGTTAAAGTTAACACTGGGAGATTTTATAGACTACGAGTAAAACAACCTATGCAGGAAAGTCAATTACGTGTTCTGACTTATAACATCCATAAAGGATTCAGTTCGGGTAACCGCCATTTCATCTTACACCAAATACGTGATGCGTTGGTCGCGACCGACGCGGACATTCTGTTTTTGCAGGAAATGCAGGGAGAACATAAGGAGCACGCGGAAAAGCACCATGATTGGCCGGAGTGTTCCCATTCGGAGTTTCTGGCTGAAGAAGTATGGCCGCATTTCGCTTACGCTAAAAATGCCGTTTACAGCGTAGGTCACCACGGTAACGCGATACTCAGTAAATACCCACTGCAAAGTTGGGAAAATATCAATGTATCCCCATTTGCTTGGGCCAGCCGGAGCGTCTTGCATGGCGTGATTGCATTGCCTGAATCCAATCGGGATTTACATATTATGTGCATTCATCTGGGGTTGATAGGTATGGAGCGCCGGCGCCAGTTTGAGTTGCTCTGCAAACGTATTGATGAACACGTCCCTCACGATTCTCCGTTAATCGTCGCCGGCGATTTCAATGACTGGACCGGCCAGGCGGAAAAGCGTTTTTATCGCCACCTGGATCTGAAAGAAGCCTATCAGACTCTTCATCAACGCTATGCCAGAACTTTTCCGGCCTGGATGCCGGTTTTTCAAATGGACAGAATTTATTTTCGAGGCTTGCAGCTGGAGTTTTGTGAACGGCTCACTCAACCTCCTTGGAACCGTTTATCCGATCATGCGCCTCTGCAGGCCGGTTTTTCGTTATGAATAAATTCTATACCAAGGATTTTATGACGATACCGAATATGCTGACCGGTTTTCGCTTTGTCAGCGCGCCTTTATTATTGCTACTCGCCTGGTACGGGCAGGGCAACAAATTTCTGTTGTTATTGGCGATCACTTTTTTAACCGATATTTTGGACGGCATGGCGGCGAGAATGCTCGATTTGGAAAGCGAATTGGGTGCATTGCTCGACAGTTGGGGTGATCTGCTCATTTATACGGCTATTGCTCTCGGTACTTGGTGGTTATGGCCGGATTTGATGCGGCGTGAATCAATTTACATGCTGACGGTTATCGTGAGTTATTTGCTGCCGGTTTTGGTAGGGTTACTGAAGTTTCGTGCTTTTACCAGTTATCATACATGGCTGGTGAAACTGGCGGTCGCTTGCATGGGGTGTTCGTATTTCGTGTTGGTATTGTTCGACATGGTTTGGCCTTTTCGGTGGGCTGCCGCCATTTGTGCATTTGCTGCTGCAGAAGAAATAGGTATATCTCTGTTGTTGTCGGAATTACGATCGAACGTTCGTTCGCTATGGCATGTTAAAAGGAGACTTATTCAGGGCGATCAAAAGCTAAGATGAATCGATCTATTACAGAAAGGAATTTAGATATGCTCCAAAGCGATGTCCTGTTGTAAGAAATCACCGATTGATTGAAGATCGCTATAATTTCCGTAAGCTAGCAATAGCTTAGCATAGGCCGACTCCAATGATATGTTCCAGATCATTTCTCCGCCCTGCTCTATCAGTTCCCTTGTACTTTTATAAGCATCAGGATGTTTCACTGCAGGTGCGATATAAAATGGAAGTTGTTGTTGTCGGCAATTGCGAATAAATTCAATCAGGGAATATCGGTTTCCGGAAGCGCCTGAAGTACAGGCCGTACCGGAATGATATAAATCGTGCAGCACTGCATCAACACCGTCCAGATTAATATGCGAATAATCCAGTCCCGGATAAGGTCTGATTAATAGGATATTGCTGGAAAAATTGGGCTTTAATGTCAATATGTGACGGAAGGGTCGGTCAACACTAAGCAATGGCTCGAATAAGCCTTGTTTATAATTCATGTAAGGTTTTGATTGCACGCTGATAAAATCGCCGCTTAATTGCAGCGAAGACGCCAACCGGGTGGCGATATGCAGATGCATGGTTTGTCCCGGATTTTTATAGGGGACGAAAGTGCCGGCAGGTTGTTTTTGGAAAATATAATCGACGGCACAGATAAAATTATCCACTCCATTGGCTTTTGGATGGTTAAGCGGATAATCACTTGAAACCAGTAGTAGAGGAATTTCGAGGAAGTTGAAATAAAAACTTAGAGCGGCGGCGGTAAATGCCAGCGTGTCGGTACCGTGGGTGACTATGATACCGTCTAAATTTGACATGTCTTCCGCCTCTATGGCTTGGATTATCTGCTTCCAAATCGAAGGGTGTAAATTTTCACTCAATAACTTCACAGGCTGCAGGGTTTTAAAGTTTACCTGTTGATAGTGCGGGTAGTGCTGGTTAAACAATTCCAACAATTGGTAACGTGCTTGGCCGGAGGTGTCGATAGTGCCATGTTCGCTGGAAGAGCCGATTGTACCTCCGGTAAATACAAGCAGGATGTTTTTCATAGTATGATGTGCGCTCAAATATAAATGCATGCATCATAACTAGAAAAAATGAAAATATCACTTATCGTGGCGGTGGCTAGAAACCAGGTAATCGGATTGGATAATCGGATGCCGTGGCATTTATCGGCGGATTTGAAAAAATTCAAGGAAATCACTATGGGCTCGCCGATTTTAATGGGTAGAAAAACCTTTGAATCCATCGGGAAACCGTTGCCGGGGCGACGAAATATCATTATCAGCCGTAATGAATCTTATCAACAGGAAGGTTGCGAAGTTTTTAACGACTTGAATGCAGCGATTGAGAGTTGTAAAAACAACGAGGAATTGTTCGTTATCGGCGGAGCAAAGTTATACAAAACCATGCTGCCACACGCCAATTACTTGTACCTGACCGAAATTCATAAAGAATTTGTCGGCGACACGCGATTTCCCGAGTATGACAGCCGAAACTGGTTGGAAATAGAAAGGCAGGAAGTTGATAACGATCCAACGGTAGATTTTTCCTATAGTTTTGTGAAGCTTCAGAAAAACGATGTTGCCGAAGATTATGCATTCAAAGATGTTGGTTGTTGATTGACCACGTGTAAGTTTTGTCCGAACTACGTGACGGATGTATTTTTCTTTTGACGTTGATGTGAATGCATTCATCCGTACGAAAAACCCATAAAGAAAAATTCGAATAGCAATTGCCAGAGACTTCATTGCTATAACGAAGAATCCACTCCTATTTAAAGCAACCGATTTCCGACCTTTATACTCTGTTGTTTTATCCACTAAAACGGAGTATGGTCAAGGTAATAATAAAATACTTATTTTGTTAATTGACTGTATAAAGGAAGGGCCATGGCAAATCATAATTATAATAGACGCCAGTTTCTTAGATATTCGGCATGGGGTGCTGCAGCAGCCGCTTTTCCAGGATTACTCCGAGCGCAGAGCGGCAAAATCAAATCAGCACCGACTCCGGATTTTAACCCGGATGTGGAAATAGAATTCACTGCGCGAGCCGCAAATGTTCAAATCTTAAACGACGGACCAATGACACGGGTTCAAAAGTATTACGCCCGTTTATTGAAAGGTCCTAAAAATACTCTGCAACACCTTAGAGGAAATTACTTAGGGCCTATCTTGAACTATCAACAGGGCCAAAAGGTACGAGTTTTTTTCAATAATCGTTTGTCGGAGCCGTCAATTATTCATTGGCACGGTTTGCATGTACCACAAAAGAGCGACGGCCATCCCATGTATTCAATCGCTCCTGGCGAGCACTTTGTCTATGAGTTTGAAGTGATGAACCGGGCGGGCACCAGTTTTTACCATTCCCATACCCATGAATTGACGGCGGAGCAAGTTTATCAGGGACTGGCCGGATTGATTATCGTGACCGATGATGAGGAAAAAAAGCTGGAACTACCTACAGGCGAATTCGATTTGCCGCTGGTAATCCAAGACAGAAATTTCAATGATCGGAATCAGCTGCGTTATTTACACGGCATGCACGGGCGCATGACAGGATTTTTAGGCGATACGATACTGGTTAACGGTAAACCGAATGTCGAGTTTTCGGTTAAGTCGAGAGCTTATCGATTTAGGGCTTTAAACGGTTCCAATTCCCGAATCTATAAACTGGGTTGGGACGACGGTACGCCGTTGACGGCAATCGGTACCGATGCCGGATTATTGGAAAAACCGGAAACACGGCCTTACATCATGCTGGCACCTGGAGAAAGAGTCGACTTATGGCTGGATTTCAGCGGTCGATCCGTCGGTTCGAAATTGGTTATGTATAGTCTTCCTTATGCCGGCGCTATGCCACCGATGATTGAAAGAAGGCGCAAAGGCCAGGATAGCGGAATGGGAATGGGCAAAATGGCAGGTATGCGCGGAGGTATGATGGGGGGCGGTATGGGAGGAATGATGGCAAGCGGTCTTGGCCAGGGCGACAAATTTCCTATTGCCGTCTTCAAAGTGACTGAAAAAGTTTCCGATTCACCGAAACTACCGGAAAGACTGGTGGCCTTCCAGCGCTTGAGCGAAAAAGACGCCGATAATATTAAGAATCCAATTCCGATTGCCATTTCAATGAAACCGATGGCGCCGCTGTTGAACGGGAAATCCTTTTCCTTGGATCAAGTATTGGATTTTGAAAAGGTACCGTTAGGTTCGATTAAAAAAATTAAAATTTTCCATGATCATGTTATGAAAAATGGAGAGCATGGCGACGACGGTGAAAGTTCCATGAAAATGGATCAGAATATGAAGATGGAAGGCGGAATGAACATGGGCGGCGGTATGGGAGGAATGGGCATGATGGGTGGTGGAATGGGTGGAGGTATGATGTTATCCATGGCGCACCCGATTCATTTGCATGGACAACAATACCAGATTCTTTCCCGAAAAATGGAGGGGATGCGCAAGGATGAATACGCAACAGTTAAAGACGGGTTTATCGACTCCGGCTGGAAAGATACGGTACTGGTTATGCCGGGAGAGGAAATCGAGATCATCAAACCGTTCCAGGATTATAAGGGGTTGTTCTTATATCATTGTCATAATCTTGAACACGAAGATTTGGGCATGATGCGTCAGTTTTATATCAGCTAATATTTAAAAACAATCTTAAAAACTTTGGTTGTGCCGTAAAAAGAGAACTTAATCTGAGAGGATAATTTATTAGGTTTTTTGTTTCGGCACACCTTATTTTTCAAATCAAATTGCGTCTTCAATGTGTTGAAAGTCATTTTCTTATACTCTTCAACAACGCTTCAATCTATCACTTTTTCTTAATTCGTCTATAGTTTTGCTATACACCGGCAAGCGTTTTATAGACATTCGCAAGTTTGGGTTTTGCTGCTGACTTCCAGATTTGATGGTTGGGCAGAATTGCGAGCCAGTTATTAATTCCGATACCGAAACAAGACCAATATCACAGATATATTCATTGTGATGCAATATTTTTAAATTCAACAACGTAAATAATTGTGTTAATGAAAAAAACTGCCAGCGTCCATGGGTTTACTCTGATTGAATTACTGATCACGATTGTCATTGTGGCTATTGTTGCAACAATCGGTATTCCTAATTTTACGCAATCGATAAGGAGTAGCCGCTTGACTACTTCTATTAATGAAGTGGTAACGGCGTTGAATTTCGCCCGAAGCGAAGCGGTGAAACGAAATCAACCCGTTTCGGTAGTCAGATCGGGAACTCAGTGGGAAGGCGGTTGGGTTGTCTTCACCGATGCGAATGCAAACGGAGTACAGGATGCGGCCGACAACGATACGTTACTTCGGAGTTATAGCGCTTTAGCGAACAATTATACTCTCAGAACGACGCCTGGCTTTGTCAATCGGGTTACCTATCAGGCTTCGGGAATTAGCGCCAGCGGAAGCTTCGTGCTTTGCGATAACGGCGATGGAAACAATGTTCCGGAGCCGTATAGCTCCCGAGTGGCGATCATAAACTCGGTTGGACGAGTACGAATGGGGACGGATGCGGATAACGATGGAATTCCAGAAAAGGACGACGGAGAACTGACTTCCTGTATTACTTCGCCGTTTACAACATGATCATTATGAAAAATAAAGCTGGATTTACTTTAATTGAAGTTTTGATTGCGATGCTTATTTTGGCTGTCGGTTTGCTCGGGCTTGCCGGTATGCAGATGAATGGTCTACGAAATAATTTAAGTGCTTATCATCGAAGCCAAGCAACGCAGCTTGCCTACGATATCGCCGATCGAATGCGCGCGAACGTAGACGATGCAGGCAATTTCGGCGGTAGTACTTATATCACCTTAGATCCTGCAGACGCGGTGATTCAAGCCAGTTGCACGGCAGTCGCTGGTGATTGCTCGAGTGCGCAAATGGCTCAACAAGATTTGTTTGAATGGTATCGGGATCTCACCGCTACGCTGCCCGGTGCTACGGAAGATATTACTGTCGCTGGCTCGCTTTTTACCGTTACGCTCAGTTGGGATGATGATAGAGATGGAGACGTAGATGCCAATGATCCGAATTTTACAATGAGTTTTCAATTATGAACATTGCCCGCTTGAAATCCAGACAACGAGGAATGACGCTCATCGAAATTATGATTGCGTTGGTATTGGGCGCTTTTTTGCTGGGTGGTGTATTGCAGATTTTTCTCAGTAGCCGGCAAAGCTATCGCATGCAGGAAAATATGTCTCGAGTTCAGGAAAATGGGCGGTTTGCGATGGATTTTCTCAACCGGGATATTCGCATGGCTGATTTTTGGGGTTGTTTGCGGAACGGTTTGAATAATGTGACCAATAACCTGGACCCGGCCGGTACCGGATACGACGCTAATGTTCACGGATTTTCCCAAGGAATTGATGGAACCAACGGCGCTGCCGGTGCCAATGCCGCATTGGATTCCCCGGACACGATTATATTGAGAGGCGCCTACGACAGCGGAATTACGGTAGAGACTCCTTACGGGCCTCAGGCTTCGTCGAATATACAAATTACTGTCGGGAACGATTTGGCGCAAAGCGATGTGGTGTTGGTGGCCGATTGTACCCAGGGCGATATATTCCAGATCAGTAATGCTAATCCAAGCACCGGAGGTATAGCTGTGCACAATACCGGCGCGGTAACCGAGCCAGGCAACTTTAACGCCACGAATCCATTGTGTCCAGGCGCCAATGCGCATTGCCTTTCCAAGGTCTACGAGGGGGATGCCTCCATCTATAGGCTTGCATCGGTGGTTTATTCAATTCAGAACGGGGCGGGCGGGCGCCCGGCTTTATTTAAGCAATTCAATGGGACCAGTAGCGAGTTGGTGGAAGGCATAGAAAATATGCAAGTTCTATACGGCGAGGACACTGATGGTAATGGTACGCCGGATTACTATGTGCCTGCCGGAACAGCGGGCCTTGATATGGCTAACGTTATCAGTTTAAGGATTAGTCTGTTGGCGGCGACAGCGGATGACAGCTTGGCTTTGCAACCGGTCGATTATACATACAATGGTGCAACCACTACGCCCGCCGATAGAAGGCTTAGAAAAGTTTTTACATCAACCATTGCGGTTCGTAACCGACTTCCTTAATCCGGTGATTATCCATGCTTAATCATGCAGCTTCATTCAAAAAACAATCGGGGATGGTATTAATAGTCAGTCTGGTGATTTTGGTCATGCTAACTTTGATCGGATTGACCGGAACTCAAGTGACCACACTTGAGGAAAAAATGGCTTTTAACAGCAGGGAACATAATTTGGCTTTCCAGGCAGCGGAGGCTGCATTGAGAGCAGGGGAAAATCAGATTGAAGCCATTGCAGCAATAGCGGCATTCGATGGTAGTAATGGTTTGCTGGGAGAAGATGATGCGACTTATGATTTTGGCGCCGCAAGTACATGGACGAATGACAATTCCGCAGAATTCGACAGCGGAATAACGATGATCGCTACGCAGCCCCGTTACTTTATCAAGTACATCGCTACTGGAGATGTCAATACCGGCGCCAAGATTAATTTGGGTGGTTATGGCGATTCAAGTTCCGGCGGGGCGGTTTCTTATTTTACTGTTACTGCTAAAGGGACTGGCGGTCAGGACAATAGCCAGGTTTTCTTAAGATCTTACTACGGTAAAAGATTTTAAACATTGTTTTTACGTACCAGCACTGGTCGCGATTCCGCCACTTAGGCCGGAGGGATAATATGAGCTTTTCATTTTACAGATTCAAACAATGTCGGTTGGGTGTTTTTTTTGCACTGATAACCGTTCTTGTCGGTTCAGCGATGGCTGCACCCGGCGACTTGTCGGACTCTCCGTTATTTACAACTAATAACGCTCCGCCCAACGTATTTTTTGAGGTGGACGATTCCGGTTCTATGGATTGGGAGATTCTGACCGATCAATATTGGCACGTTTGCGCTTATAACAACGGCGACGACACTTGCGGATGGTTGATTATAAACGGACTTTACAGGGAATGGACGGGCTCCAGTTGGCAATACTTTGAGTATCTTTTCGATAACGACGATGATGCCTACTCGCAAAGTTGCAACGATAGCAGACGAACCTTGGAATTATGCAGCGCCACCGTACAGAGTGCAGATTGGCGGGTCAAATCGTCTTCGGTCAATATATTGTATTACAATCCGGAAAGCACCTATGAACCGTGGGAAAAAGGCGATGGAACTTCAATGGCCGATGCATCGTTTTCTGCGGCTAGAAGCGATCCCCAGGTGTTGTCCAACGGATACGGCGATACTCGAGATCTTGCCGGTTTTGTTTTTAATGTTTGGAGCGATACGCACGGTTTTTCGGGGGCCAGACCGACCAGCGGTACTATCAACAAAACAACCGGTGCTAATGGTTTAGTGGATTGGTGGGACGAACATCTGCGCTTTACCGTTAACGCCAGTTCGATTACGGTAGAGACGATTACGTATGGGGGGGCGGGTATTACTGAAACCGTTTCCAGTACCGCAACTTTGACCGGAACGGGAGCTCATGCCGAATTGGGCGGTAAAACCATTGCCGAAGTGCAGCAAAATATCGCCAATTGGTATCAGTATTATCGGCGCCGTTCATTTGTTGCAAAATCGGCTATCGCTAAAGTTATTTCGGACAACCCCGATTACCGTTTCGGATTGAATTTTATCAACAACAACAGTTTTCCTTATGACGGAGGAACGAGCTCATTTGTTGAAGTTCCTGCAGGAAACGGTTCAGTTACTCACAATACCAAACTCTTAACCGGCCTGAATCGGCTCGATTGGCCGGATGACGGCACGCCGCTGAGAAGAGGGCTGCAACGTGTCGGAAAATATTACGACAACGTAGATGGTAGAACCGATCCGATCACCGAACAATGCCAGCAAAATTTCACTATTTTATTTACGGACGGTTATTGGAACGGAAGTGACCCGGATGCGGCGATCGGTAACGCCGATGGTGACGGTTACAGTATTTCGGTCGCCGATGTTGCTAAGTATTACTACGATAGAGACTTGAGTCCGCTTGATAACAATGTGGTCGGTAACGTTTTTGATGCGGCGACTCATCAGCATATGGTGACCTATGCCGTGGCTTTTGGCGTATCGGGATTGTTGACCGATCCTGATAACGACGGTTGGCCCGGATTAGACGAAAATGATGACTGGGGAGATCCGTTTGTTGCCGATTCCCCGCAGAAAATCGATGATTTATGGCATGCTGCTTATAATTCGAGAGGGATGTTCGTTTCCGCATCGACCCCCGAGGAGGTTTCGGAGGCTTTAAACGATGCTTTGGCAAATATTAGCGACCGGGTGGGAAGTGCTTCTTCGGTGGCCTTCAATACCACGACATTAACCAGCAACAGTGCGGTGTATCTCGCGCAATTTAACAGCTCCAACAACAAATGGAGTGGCGATTTACTGTCTTTTGCACTTGATCCGGTTACAGGCGACGTAGCGGCTACTTCACAGTGGTCGGCTGCCGATTTGTTAAATGCAAGGGCAACCCCGGTTACTTCCAGGAAAATTTTCACGTACAACGGTACTCAGGGTGTTCCTTTCGCATGGGGAAATTTAACCGTTGCGCAAAAAAGCGATTTGAAAGTCAACCCGGACAATTCGGTTTCCGACGATACCAAGGCTCAAGCTCGGTTGAGTTATTTAAGAGGAGACCGTTCGAACGAGGAAGGCCAGAACGGGACCTACACGTTTAGGAACCGTAACAAATTATTAGGCGATATCGTGCATTCCGATCCGGTTTTTGTCGGTAAGCCGCAATTGTTTTGGCCGAATACCACACCGTTCCCAAACGTCATTGGTTCCAATACTTATAATGATTTTAAAAGCGGTTCGGCAAAAACCCGTCAACCGATTATCTATGTGGGGTCGAACGACGGAATGTTACACGGCTTCAATGCAACGACAGGCGAAGAGGAGATGGCTTATGTTCCCAGCAGTATCTTTTCATCCGCATCGGCCTCAACCGGTTTACATTATCTGACCGACGTTGGTTATACCCACCGTTTTTATGTCGACATGCCTTTATCGATATCGGATGTTCACATAGACAAAGGTGACGGCATAGACGCGGATGCCGATAGCGACAATAAGGATTGGCATACGGTTCTAATTGGTGGGGGAAGAGGCGGTAGTCGGGGCATATTCGCTCTTGATATTACCGATCCGACTCAGTATGTTGAGGATGCAAGTCATGCGCAAAGTTTGGTTTTGTGGGAATTTGATTCCAGCGACGATGCCGATCTGGGTTATACATATAGTAAACCGACTATTGCTCTAATGAACAACAGCCGATGGGCGGCGATTTTTGGCAACGGTTATAACAGTAGCGGAGACGGCAAAGCCAAGTTGTTTATTGTTTTTCTTGACGGCGGAGTTGACGGCGTTTGGACTGATGGCTCCGGCGGTAGTGATTTAGACTACGTCAAAATCACTACCGGTGTCGGTTCCATCGTTTCCAGCAATTGTTTGGATGCATCAAGCGATTGTAACGGACTTTCATCTCCTCAGGCGGCCGATTTGAACGGAGATAAAGTGGTCGACCGGATCTATGCGGGCGATTTGAAAGGCAATATGTGGGTTTTTGATGTGGCGTCAACCAACGCAAACAGTTGGGGAGTGGCTTATAAACAAGGGTCAACACCCAAACCGCTGTTTACCGCGACCCACCATCAAACGACCCTTCTGGCACCTGCGCCGGTCCAAGTGACGGCAACTCCTCAGCCGATTACTAGTAAACCCATATTGGTTCAACACCCTGACGGCTTGGGTGGCGCACCCGATGTTCTGGTATATTTCGGCACAGGCCAATACTTGGTGGATGGAGATATCAATAATACTGCTGTGCAGTCGTTTTACGGTGTGTGGGATAACGGAAGTCATTCGTTAACGCCGGCCAATTTGGTGGAGCAAACATTTTTATCTGAAACATTTCTCGATGACGATGGTAACGATGTCAGCAATCAGGTTAGGGTGTTGACCAACAATACTGTCGATTATTCAGGAAGTGATAAAGGCTGGTTTATCAATTTGACTGTTTCATCTGGGGAGCGAGTGGTTGTTGACCCGGACGTACGAGGTGATCTGGTCTTTTTTAATACCTGGATTCCGGATACGAATCCATGCAGTTCAGGAGGTAGCGGTTTTCTAATGTCGGTCAATCAAATAAACGGAGGACGTCCCAGTCACGCTGCGTTTGATTTGAACGGCGACAATCAGGTAAACGAGGATGATCTAGTCAGGGTAGTGCAAATTATTGACGGAGAGGAAGTGATTACGACATACGCTCCGAGTGGAGAGTCCTTTAGTTTAGGTCTGCCGGCCTCTTCAAACTTTTTAAGTAGTAAACAATACACGCCGGGAACAGACGGAGGTTCCACAATCGATACCCGAGAAGTTGAAAAGCTATCGGATTCGGCGACAGGGCGTTTTGCTTGGCAGGAATTACGAAATTAAGGGTAACCGGGAATTAGATAATGAAAAAAATCATGATTACGCTTTTAATGGTATTTTCGATATTTGAAGTATCAGCTGAAATAGCAATAAGGGGTATTGTTGAAAAAATCGATCTGGAGAAAGGTATGGTCGTTATCAATGGTATCCAATACAAGATCCAACCAGGAGAAACCAAATTAATTTCAGGTGAGCACGTGTTGAATTTGGATTCACTCGCCCAAGGCAGCGGGGTGCATTTCCTATCGGACGGTGTTTTTGTGAAAGAAATCAGGTTGGCGACACCTCATGTTTTTAAGGATTAGTCGGAAAATGCATAAGCTTAAATCAAAACTAAAATTTCAAAAGGCGTTTACTTTAGTAGAACTGCTGGTGGTTGTCGTTATAATCGGAATTCTTGCCGGCATTGCTTATCCCAATTATCAGAATTCGGTTACTAGGTCTCGTAGGGCTGACGCCAAGGCCGCATTAATGGATTTTGCCAATGCCATGGAAAGACACTTTACGGAGAACAATACTTATTGCGGCGCCGGTACAGACAATAATGGAACTTGTCTGGCTGCAACAGGTGTGCCGACGATTTTTTCAACCACCAGTCCGGCTAGCGGTACGGCCTACTACAATTTGACAATTCCGGTTGCAACTGCGACGACTTTTACTCTAAGGGCTACTCCCATCGGGACACAAGCCGGCGATGGTATTTTAGAGCTTACCAATACAGGCGTTCGAGGTTGGGATAGAAACGGGGATAATGATACCGCTGATGCCGGGGAACAGGTCTGGGAGTAGATAATAAACAACAGTAAGTTATTAACGATTTAATGCCTCGAATTAATATTTTCGATGTTTATCAATCAGCTCGATTTTGGGCACGGGATACTGATTTTTTGTACGTTATCCTTGAGTTTTAACGCAGTAAGTTCGCCTCCCCATAAGCATCCGGTATCGATGGCGTAGCAATTGTGGCCTTCATAGTAACCG
>JBNLEI010000269.1:0-10553 GCA_050304855.1 Methylococcaceae bacterium | reverse complement strand
AATTGAGTTTTTCATTTGTGGTCTCCAAAATTGAGTCAGCATTGTGTTTCTTCACAACGTGGCTACATTTTGGTCAATGCGGGCTTATTGAGGTATGGGGTGAATCCCCTATATTTTCCAAAAAATGACGATTCGTTCTTTTGCACGGTTAAAACGGAGTTATTTTCGGACACTAAGCTATCGCTATCGGTTTCGATAGGAAGAAAGGGAAATGATGGCGGCGTGATGAAGGGAAAAATATTTTTCAGAATAGGGTGGAAACCCCATGGGATTGTTTCTACTTTTAATACATTATTGGGTCTGTCCGCTAATATTGGCCGGATCGATCAACCCTTCACGTAATGCATAGGCGAGCAATTCAACGAGCGAATGAACATTCAGTTTTGTCATCATACTGGTACGATGTTTGTCGACGGTTTTAGGACTGATAAACAACAGCTCGGCAATCTCTTTATTGGTTTTGCCGGCGACGATCATATTCAGTATTTGCCGCTCGCGGGTCGTCAGCGACTGGGCAGCGCCTTGCTGCTGCATAGCGTTAAGGAAAGGTTCCGCAATATATCGACCGCCCCGGAGAATCAACGGCAGTTTTCGGTACAGCTCGTCCAGCGTAGCTCCCTTGTAAAACATGCCGTCGACACCGGCGTCGATCAAATTGCAAACCAAGCCGCCGCCATTGCTACCGGTAATCACGACGATGCGCGTATCGCTACTCCAGCGTTTGATTTCCGGAACGACTTCGGTCCCGTCGGCATACGGCATGGCAATATCGAGCAACAGCAAATCGGGTTTATGAATTTTGATCTCAGCAATGGTGTCGATGCCATTACCCGTTTCGGCAACGACTTTGAGGCCGTTGTGTTCAACAATCCCAGGGGTTTCCAGCGCTGTCCGCAACCCCTGCCTGACGATTTCATGGTCGTCCGCAATGACAGCGGTGTATTGCATGTTTAAAGGTTTTGTTCTCATGAGATTTAGCCGGATTGCTTATATTTTTTATATTAGCACACTGTTCTTAATCGCCAGTCCGGCTTTTGCTGGAACTGAGCCACATCAGTTGTCTTCCAGTAACCGTTTCACTCGTTTTCAATATATCCACGACAAAGACAACAGACTGACTCCGCAATCGGCTTCCGTTCAATTTGAACAAGGAGTGTATAAAACGATATCGGGAGAAGCATTTAATATCGGCAATTCCGATGATATTTTCTGGATACGAGTCTCTGTGTTCAATGATTTCACTGAAAAGAAAACTCGCCGGTTGGTTTTCGGCGCTCCCTTTTTGCCAGTGCTCAATGCTTATTTACTGTCCGAAAAAGGCATCGTTACATTGCTCAAACATGACGGCCATCAACCTTTCGGGCAACGCGTTAACGACAAAGTTAAGCTCAATAGCATTGCTTTTGAACTGCCTCCCTTAGAAAAGACGAATATTTTGATTCAGTACCGGCCCAGAGGCGTCAGCTTCATGCCGATTTCGCTGGAGTCCGATCTAATCTTCTTCAATCAGGTTCACTTGGAAACTGTTCGTTCCGCCATTTTTTATAGTTTCAGTCTGACAGTCATTTTGACTTTTTTCTTCTTCGGAATTGCAATGCGTAACCGGATCGTTTTGTTTTACGCCTTATTGTTTCTGGAGTATATATTTTTCCTGTTTATCATAGAAGGCTATGCCTTCAAGTATCTTTGGCCGGACTGGCCGCAGTGGAATATGCGTTCGGGCCTGGTGATGGCGCTTGTCGTATCGGCTTCGGGTTTTTTTATGTCGTCTATGGTGGTGGAAAAAACGGCCATCTATAAACAATTCAAATTCTTCTGCCACGGAATGGCGGTTCTGAGTTTGTCGATGTTAATACTGATACCTTTCAGCGGTAATGTAATGATGATGACGATAAACTATATCGTCATGATCTTGATGCTTGTCTCACAGGGTTATTGCATTTATTCATGGATGGCGCTGAGTAGCAAACGCAATAGCCTCGCTTTTTATACGGCATTACTCTTGGTTGGGGCGGCTTTCTATGTTTTTACCCTATTTCTCGATAGTTCGGCGTTGTCGGAATGGCTAGTCGTTTCATTTAACCGTATTCTGTATTTGTTCGTCAGTTTAACGACAATGGGTACTTTCGCGATTCATTTAGGCGGATTACGCAACGATCACGAAAATGCATTACTTAGGGAATTAGAGAGTGCGCAACGGGATGCGGAATTGAATAAGGCGCTTTTCGAATCGGAACAACGCTATTCACAGGCACGTGATCTAGCGAACAAGCGTCAACTTCAATTGGCAACGGCTTCTCATGATATCCGTCAACCATTATTGTCTTTGCGTTCGACCATGGATGTCCTGTCTCAGGAACAAAGTTCGGCGGTCCGTAAGCAAATGACCGATGCTTTAAATTATATCGAGCAGTTGTGCAGTAATTATTTGGCCGAAACCCGCCCCGGAAATGAGAGGCGGCCGAATTCAGAATCTTACCCTGTTAAGATGATTACCGATTCGGTGAGTAAAATGTTTCAACGGGAAGCTTTCGATAAAGGCTTGAAATTTGAGGTTATGCCCTGTTCGGCCGAGATTTCGTGCATACCGATGCCGCTTATCCGAATATTATCCAACTATGTTTCCAACGCCATTAAACATTGCGACCAAGGTAATAGAATTTTAATTGGCTGCAGGCGTTTGCAAGGTCAATTGAGGATCGATGTCTACGATAACGGCCCCGGCATCGCTCCAAAAGTATTGGAAACCATTCTACAGCCTTATCAAAAAGACGAAACCTCCGAAGGTGAAGGATTGGGACTAGCTATTGTCAGGGAGTTGGCCGATCTCCACAGCTGGGAAATTTCCATCGATTCAAAGTTAGGAAAAGGGTCTCGATTTTCGATCATCATACCCATGGGAAAGATTGCAGACTGAAGTCTGACCGTTTTCGTGAGTGCCTAAGCCAAAAGCAAAACTATTTCGGCAAGATAATATTTTAAAGCCAGATGATCGGATCAACACGGGAAGCATAAAAAGTCATTATTTCAAGGAAGATTTCATAAAGTGAGAGTTGATTCACATTTTTATACACAGCATGATTTTTTTTCGGCTTAAATTGAAAAAGATTCTTAAAAGGGATTGTCCGAAATTCTTCGTCACCTTATTTATCACCTATATCATTGATTATAAAAGATTACTCATTTTGTATAAATTTTGATCAATTTAACAAAAATGTAATAAATTTGTGGGCTAGGTCACGTCATAAAGAACTTATTCACAGGTTTATCCACAGGAATTGTGAACAATTTCATATTTCTAAAATGAATTAGACACTTAGTTTTAGAATGTAGAATCTTTTTCAAAAAGAGAAATAACTGATTCTAAATGTTAATCGGTCGATTGTTGTTGAATCGGATATATCATGGAATCAATGAGTTACAACAACCAAAATCGCTAGGCCGCGATCAGCTTTTCTTATCGATTAAGCAGTAACACTGCGATAATAATTGCTAAGATTAAGGAAACGCCTTTCCAGAAAATCACCGGATTTCGTTCCATAAGTGGCGGACGGGTTCTATATAGATACGCTTTGTTCGGATGACGAAGGTCGTAGATAAATTCGGATAGCTCCTCGTAACGCCTGTAGGGATTCGGGTGTAACACTTTTTTCAAGACTTCATCGACCCAGGCCGGTATTTCACGATCGTCACGAAGTACCGAACTGTAAATTAATTTGCTTTGAGCGGCTTTAGTTCTGGCATTAGACACTTGAGTGCCGTACGGTAGCTTTCCGGTTAACATTTGGTAGGTCATAACCCCTAATGAAAACATGTCCGACCGAGACGTACCGCTTTCTCCCAGAAAGTATTCCGGAGCAGTGTATTGTGCGGTTCCCAATAAATTAGTTCGTTCGATAGGTGAGTCGATTTCCATGAGACCGGCGACCCTGGTCGATCCGAAATCGATGATTTTGACCGTACCGGTATGGTCTATCAGGATGTTGTCCGGCCTTAAATCCTGATGCAACATTTCCATGCGGTGAAAGGCAAGCAGGCCTCTAGCAATTTGTTCGACGATGTTTCGTACTGTTCCCAAATCCGGTTTCGGATTGTCGATCATCCATTGAGTCAAGGTCTGGCCATCGATAAATTCAGTCACGGTATAAAGGAAATTGTGTTTTCTCGTTTGTTCACATGACTTCAAAACGTGAGGACTGTTTATTCGACGTGCAATCCAGTCTTCCATCAGAAACCTTTCCAGATAGGCCGCATCACTCTGAAGGTCAACCGACGGTGTTTTTATGACCACCGGCACAGTAGATTCGGCTGCCTCGTCAGTAGCCAAATAAACATGACTGCGACTGCTGGAATGTAGCTTGCGGATAATTTTATATCCGTCAAAACTATTTCTTGCTTCTAAAATCGGCGGAAACGGCAGTTCGGTAAACTGTCGATACAGTTCATCTGCGCTCTGTTGAGGAAGTTGTTCGACAACGATAATTTGAAACGTCAAATTATCCTCGCTACCTTGTGCGTAGGCTTCCTTGACAATCGCCTTCGCAGCACCGTCAAGATCGTTTCGATAATGGTCGATGGTCTCGGTTATGAAATGAGGGCAGGTATATTCATAAACGCCGTCCGTCGCAAAAACAAAGATATCTCCCTGTTCGACTTGCAAAGTCCGATAGTCGATTTCAAGTTGGTCATCGATACCCAGAGCACGGCTAAGGTAACTTTTATTCTGAGAAACCCAAAGTCGATGATCGTTGGTTAACTGCTCCAAACTTCTATCATTCTTGCGAAAACGATAGATTCTCGTGTCGCCTACGTGAAATATATGCGCAGTGTTAGACTTAATAACCATCGCACTGAATGTACAGACATAACCTCTGTCTTTATCGTAACGATATTGGCTATGCCGTGTTTGCGAATGCAGCCAGGAATTCGTCGCTAACAATACGCGCTGAGCCGATTTTTTTACAGACCAGGCTTCCGAAGTGCAATAGTAATCTTCTAAAAAGCCGGTAACGGCGGCTTCGCTGGCAATATGGCTCACATCGCTGCTACTGATTCCGTCGGCCAGCACGATAGCGACGCCTTTTGTGCTGAGTTGCGGCTCGTTAGGAATGTAAGCGCCGTGAAAATCCTGATTGCTGCGCTTGCGGCCTTTTTCAGAATACTGGCCTATCGCTATTCTTAATTGGGAGGGCACTTTGACTATTAAAAGATGAGGAAGCCAGTGGAAATGGAATCCATTATAAGCCGGTGATCAATATTTATCGATACAGCTCGAAATGCAGTCCAGCAGACCTTGAACCGGGAATGAGTAGAATGATGCCGTCAACAAAATTTTAAGCAACGACATGTGAGAAAAAACGTTTAACGGCGTCAACGATTAATTCTATATCATTTTTGGAATAGGATTCATTCGCACCAAGCAATTCAATAGCTCTCAGATACCTTTTATCTGCGGAAATTGCAATGATATGAGGTTTGTCCGTTTGAGGTTTCAATTTGTCGAGCAGCTCAAAACCATCCGTCTCCGGCATAAAGATATCGATGATCATCAGTGCTGGTCTGAGACCTTGAAACCGGCTTAATGCCTGTTCGCAAGTTAATGCATAATCGACTTTAAAGTCCAGCAACTGTAGGCGATACTGCAGGATTTTGCAGATAATTTCATCATCATCAACGATTAAAATATTAGTCATAAATTTATTACGCTATAGAGCCGAACAGCAGTCTGTGAGCACTACCCATAATTCATCTATTTAAAGTAATTTATAAATTTTTAATATAATAACAATTATGAAACGGTATAATAACATATAAAAATACTATGTTTTAAACCTGTCATTTGCAATTTTTTACAATAGTCTGTTGGAGACTACCTTCGAGTCAATTTTAAATGTTGCAAAAAGTAGGTTTTGACTAAACCAATTGGAGTTGTAATAATTCTGTGAAAAATAGAAGCTAATCTAGTGTTTCATGCAGAACAGCTGCCGGAACTTTTGAGAACAGGATGTCATATCCACCAGCTTCTTCCGCATCATTACTGGAGAATTGCGTTTAATGTCAAAAGATACGATCTCGATACGGCACAACAGGACCGGTCATGAAGTTGAGTATCCGTTATTAAAGGGGACACTAGGCAAAGAGACGCTTGATATTCGCTCCTTGTACAAAGATTTTGACTGCTTCACCTACGATCCGGGGTTTACGGCAACGGCCAGTTGTAAAAGTAATATCACCTTTATCGACGGCGATCAGGGCATTTTACTTTACCGAGGTTACCCAATTGAGCAACTGGCGGAGAATTGCGATTTTATGGAAGTCGCCCATTTGCTCATGTACGGAGATTTACCCAACAAAACCGAGCTGGAAGGTTTCAATGAGGAAATCGGCAAACGTTCGATTCTTGATGAATCGCTAAGAGTCTTTTTCGAAGGGTTTCATTATGATGCCCATCCGATGGCGATGTTAGTCGGCGTAGTTGGTTCTTTATCAGCCTTCTACCACAGCGAACTCAATATGAAGGACCCGGAACACCGGAGGATATGTGCAACCCGCATGATCGGTAAAATGCCGACCATCGCTGCAGCATCGTACAGACATTCAGTCGGAAAACCGTTCGTCTACCCACGGTTGGATTTGAGTTACTGCGAAAACTTTTTGAATATGATGTTTTCGCGGTCGTCGCCCAATTACATCGATCCGAATCACTATATTGATCCGATGGCGGTCAAAGCACTCAACTTATTATTCATTCTGCATGCCGATCACGAACAAAACGCCAGTACTTCTACCGTTCGCTTGGCCGGCAGCACCGGTGCTAATCCTTATGCCTGCATCGCCGCCGGTATCGCTGCTTTATGGGGACCGGCCCATGGCGGCGCCAATGAAGCTGTTTTGAATATGTTGGCTAAGATCAAAACCCCGGACAGAATCCCCGAATTTATAGAAAAAGCGAAAGATAAAAACGATCCTTTCCGATTAATGGGATTCGGACACCGGGTCTACAAGAATTTTGATCCGAGAGCTACTATTATTCGCGAGACCTGTTACGAAGTGTTAAAGAGCAGCAAAATCAACGATCCGTTGTTCGAATTGGCTTTGGCTCTTGAAGATTACGCATTGAAAGACGATTATTTCATTAAAAAGAAACTTTATCCGAACGTCGATTTTTATTCGGGAATTATCTACAAGGCACTGAATATTCCGGTTGACATGTTTACCGTTATGTTCGCCATTGCCAGAACGGCCGGTTGGGTTTCTCATTGGCTCGAAATGATGGCCGACCCTTCCAATCCGATCGGTAGACCGAGACAACTTTATCTGGGACCGGAAAAAAGAGATTTCGTATCGATTGATAAGCGATAGAATTAATTATAATGCGAACGCAAGGTAACGCATTTTTAGTTCCCTTTCAGTAACGGAGGAATATTTTGGAAACGATATACAGATTGACACTGAGCGATGCAAAACGAATTGCCAACGCGGCGGAAACCGAAGCCCGTTTTAATCATTGGGACGTTGTCATCGCGGTTGTTGACCATGGGGGGCATTTAATTTATCTACAACGGGAAAACGCCCAATTAGGCAGCATTGATGTGGCAATCAGCAAAGCCAAAAGCGCGGTGCTATTTAGAAGTCCGACCAAAGCTTTAGAACAGATGGTGAGTGAAGGTAAACAAGGTTACTTGTCGATGCCTCAGATGTTACCGGTTGAAGGAGGTGTGCCGTTATTGCACAATGGTCAGGTAGTCGGAGCTATCGGCGTCAGCGGCGTTACGTCGGCTGAAGACGGACAAATAGCGAGAGCGGGCGCAAAAGCGCTTTAGACGGTTTCGGTACTCAGATCATGCAACCGTCGAAAAACGCCGAGCGTAAACAAAATGTATCAAACCAACCGGTTAAACAGTCTCTCGAACAGAATACGGAAACTCAAAAACCGGTGAGCGAAATTGGCGGGGTCAAAGGCCCCGAACCGACACGCTTCGGGGATTGGGAAAAAAACGGCCGATGCGTGGATTTTTGATTAATGTCTTACTTTTAAAAGCTAACCAACAAAAGGAAATCGCCGGCAATGAATAGAAGCAGACCTCTCTCCCCCCATCTTCAAGTCTATCGTTTGCCGCTGACCGGCCTGATCTCGATTACCCACCGCATGACCGGCGTCCTGTTGTCGTTAGGTCTCGTTTTTGTTGTTTATATCGTTTCGATCATTGCGTCAGGCTCTGAGGCTTATGAAAATCTGCAAAGCTTACTCGATTTACTGATTTTCAAAGCGGTTTGTTGGGGATTTATTTACGCATTATTTTTCCATCTTTGTCATGGGATTCGGCACCTGATCTGGGATAGCGGATCAAGTTTCCAGCGCGAGACGATGGACCGCTATGCGGTTTTAGAATTGATTGCTTCATTATTGTTGATCGCCACCACTTTTTTCTTTTTCTGACGGGATAAGGATATGCAATACAAAACGCCTTTAGCCAAGGCCCAGGGATTGGGCTCTGCCAAAACCGGTACCGGACACTGGTGGTTTCAAAGAGTATCGGCAGTCGCCTTGGTTCCGTTGAGCTTCTGGCTGCTTTATCTGCTTTCGCTGGTGTTCAATGCCCCTTATACCGAGACGCTCGCTTGGCTATCTCAACCGGTCAATACCGTCTGCATTGCGGCCTGGATATCGGCAGGACTTTATCATGCCGCCCTAGGCGTTCAAGTCGTGATTGAAGACTATGTGTCCACGGAATGGCTGAAAATCACTTCAGTGTGGTCCGTCAATTTGGTTTTCATACTGCTTGGGCTGACAGCGCTAACCGCTATTTTTCGAATCATCTCAGCAGGTTAAACCATGTCGACAGCATACAAAATCATTGAACACAAACACGATGTCGTTGTGGTCGGAGCTGGCGGAGCCGGACTACGAGCGACTTTCGGCATGGTCGAAAAAGGTTTGAAAACGGCCTGCATTACTAAAGTCTTCCCCACACGAAGCCATACCGTTGCGGCGCAAGGCGGCATCAGTGCGGCACTGGGCAATATGGGGGAAGACGACTGGCGTTTTCATATGTACGACACGGTCAAGGGCTCCGACTGGCTGGGCGATCAGGATGCAATCGAATATATGTGCCGCGAAGCGATTCCTGCGATTATCGAACTGGAACATTACGGCGTCCCGTTTTCGCGAACTCCGGAAGGTAAAATTTACCAACGCGCTTTCGGCGGTATGTCGACTCATTACGGCAAGGCACAAGCGCAACGCACTTGTGCGGCAGCCGACCTGACCGGACACGCCATTCTACATACCTTATATCAGCAGGCTTTAAAGCATAAAGCCGAATTTTTTGTCGAATATATCGCCCTCGACCTGATTATGGATGGCGATGAATGCCGCGGTGTGCTGGCCTGGTGTTTGGATGACGGTTCGTTGCACCTGTTCCGCGCCCACCAAACGGTTCTCGCTACCGGAGGATACGGTCGCAGCTATTTTTCCTGTACATCCGCCCATACCGTCACCGGCGACGGCAACGCTATGGTTTTGCGTGCTGGGTTGCCACTCCAGGATATGGAGTTCGTTCAGTTCCATCCGACCGGTATTTACGGATCCGGTTGCCTTATTACCGAAGGCGTTCGCGGCGAAGGCGGTTATTTGACCAATTCGGAAGGCGAGCGCTTTATGGAGCGTTATGCTCCGACAGCCAAGGATTTAGCCTCGCGTGATGTAGTCAGTCGCGCCATCACAATCGAAATCAACGAGGGAAGGGGCGTTGGTCCGTTAAAAGATCACGCCTATCTGCATATTGAGCACCTCGACCCGGCCATTATTCACGAGAGGTTGCCGGGGATCGCCGAAACCTCACGAATTTTCGCGGGCGTCGACGTGACCAAAGATCCGATCCCGATACTGCCAACGGTCCATTACAACATGGGTGGCATTCCGACTAACTATAAAGCCGAAGTCGTAACATTGAAAAATGACGATCCCGACACCATTGTGCGCGGACTGATGGCCATCGGCGAGGCGGCCTGTGTCTCTGTGCACGGCGCTAATCGATTGGGTTCGAATTCTCTATTGGATTTGGTTGTGTTCGGACGCTCCGCTGCGATCCGTTGTGCCGAACTGATCAAACCGGGGACACCTCACCCACCGCTAGCGGCGGATGCTTGCGATAGAGCGTTGTCGCGTTTCGACCGCATCCGCCACGCCAACGGCAACCGTAACACCGCCGATATAAGGCTGGATATGCAGCGTATCATGCAAAGTAAAGCGGCGGTCTTTAGAACCGGCTCAACCCTTGACGAAGGTATCGATGCTATCGCTCAAGTGGCCGAAAGTTTTAACGATGTTAATGTCACCGATAAATCATTGATCTGGAATACTGATTTAGTAGAAACTTTGGAGCTTGACAATTTGCTCGGACAGGCCATGGTGACCATCAATGCCGCGGGAAACCGTAAGGAAAGCCGAGGCGGTCACGCCCGGGAGGATTATCCGAATCGCGACGACGAGAGTTGGTTGAAACACAGTCTGATCTGGTTGCAAAATAATCAAGATCGGAAGAGCGTCG
>JBNLEI010000268.1:0-12922 GCA_050304855.1 Methylococcaceae bacterium | reverse complement strand
TGCCGTCTCCAGTGCCGCAACCGCTTTGTTGAATTCTTTGGCTTGTTGCCAAGCGGTCGCCAAAGTTTCCCAATTGCTCGACGTACTGCGAACCGCTTTTGCCGCCAGCGAATCGTATAGCAGTTTCGCCCCTTTATAGGGAGAGCCTATATAAAGAAAGAGGTTAGTCAGAGCCAAAATTTCCTTTTCCGACCTCAATAAACCTTTTTTATAGGCTAAGTGCTGCACACTGGCCGCTTTTTTATATTGTTTTAGTTGCTGATAGACCGAAGCCAATTGTTCCCAATACTCTTTTTTATCGGGGTACCTTTTCAATAATTGATTCAATAACGTAGCCGCCGAACCGTATTCATTCAGCTCGTAATAAAGGGCCAGATTGAGCTGATACCAAGATTCGACCGGTTTTTTGCTGGATGCAATCGCATTTTTAATATGGGGTAAAGCTTGGCGGTATTGCTTTAACTGAGCATAGGCATTGGCCAGTAACGCACTTAATTCGGCTTCGGGCTTTGGATTTTTGGCCAACCATGGTTTCAGGGTTTTAACGGCCAACGCGTATTGCTCGGTTGCCATGTATAGTTGCCCGAGGTTCAAAATTGCCTGCTGTTCTTGCTGTTCCGGCAACATTTTAAGCGCCAGGCATTTTTTCAGAATCTCAGCCGCCTTCGGATATTGGCCCTGCAAGGCGTACACGGAGGAAAGCGAACGTAATACGGTAGCTTGCTCATAACTGCCTTGCTCCACTTCACCCAGTATTTGCTGGAGATTATGCAAAGCACTTTGATACGACTTCTGACCGATAAGCTTTTCCGTTTTCGATAGTTTTTTATACAGCCAAGGCGAAACGGAAGGCGACTTTTCTTTATCTGCCGCCTTAGCAAAAGAAATTAATAAACAACAAACGAATATCAACAATAAACGCATCATTTTGACAATTTAAATTGCAACACTTGAATGGCTCTCTGCTCGAAGGCTTCACCGTCAATAATTTTGGCTTTGAACTTCCATTTGCTGATAGCGCTCAATGCTGCCCGGTCGAAAATTTCCGCCGGCTGCGATTCCACTATAACGGCATCTTTCACCGTGCCGGTCTCGGTAATCGTAAACTCAACTTTGACCCATCCTTCTATATTACGCCTTGCTGCGCGCATCGGATAACGGGGCGGAATCCGCACTAGCGGGATCACGTTGGTACTGATTTTACCTCTGCCCATTTGTATTCCACCCAATACCGAACCTCCAAAACGGCTACTTTGTAATGGAATATCCAGATTCGGCATCGCCATGTCAGGCAGCGGATTTTGAGAAATATGCGTCTGCTTCATCTCCATTTGCGGTGGAGGCGGTCGTTTTTCGGGAGGTGGCTCCTCGGGCATTTTTCGTTCTTTGGTATTCAGTTTGGTTTCTCTTTTCAGGCGCACAAATTCGGTCATTTGCAATGTTTCGGCTCTGTTCAGATCCTGCTGATTATTGCTGATCATGAACTGCATCAACCAAAACAGTGCCAACGAAATCAGCACGCCGCATAATAGCGAGATAGCCAATCGTGTCACTGTGATTCGGCCTCTGTAGCGATAGAAGCATTCGTAATACCGGCCAAACGAATTTGATCCATCACCTGGGTCAATACTTTCACTTTAGTATCACGATCGGCGGCAATTACCACCGATCCTAACGGTTGTTCGGCATGTAGCCGGGCGACGTTGGCCCTGACCGCCCGGACATCAACTTCCCGCTTGTCTATCCAAATTTCACCATTGGATTTGATGGCGACAATGATATTGCCTTGTTCTTTACGAGTCGCGGTCTGTGCTGTCGGTCGATTGACATCGATACCCGATTCCTTGACGAAAGAAGTGGTCACAATAAAAAAAATCAACATGATAAAAACGATGTCGAGCATCGGCGTCATGTCGATATCGGAAATTTGTTCGGCTGTTGAACGGCTGGATCTTCGACGCATAACGTTAAATTAATGATTTTGTAACAAGTCGGCCAGATGATGAGTTTCGTCGCTGACTCGCTCTTCGATGAGTTTACTAAAATAGAGTCCGGCAATGGCAATCACCATGCCGGCCATTGTAGGAATTGTGGCTTGAGAAACGCCATCGGCCATTGCCCTGGCATTGCCGCTTCCGGTCACCGCCATCACGTCGAACACGTGAATCATCCCGGTCACCGTCCCGAGCAGCCCCATCAACGGACAAATACCGACCAGCATTTTGATTACAGGTACGGTTTTATTCATCGTCATTTGTGCTTCCGAAATGATACCGTTGCGCACATGACGGGCATAGTGGGAGCATTTATCTGATCTCTGCTGCCATTCCTTGAACCATTGACTTCGCAACTGAGGATAACTGAGCCTGAAAAACATCAGACGTTCCGCAATTAAGCACCACAAACAAATTGAAATCAGCAAAATAAACTGCGATACCGTCCCCCCGGCATGCAGGAACTGGCGGATCAGATCGATTTGGGTCGTGACGAAATCCATTATTTCCCTGCCCGACGACTCACAATGCCGGCAGACTGTTCGTCCAAAATCTGCACCAACACGCGGCTGCGCGATGCCACCAGGCTATGCAAAAATAACAGTGGAATAGCGACGCACAGTCCCAACATGGTCGTGACCAGTGCCTGGGAAATACCGCTTGCCATCAGTTTCGGATCGCCTGTACCGAAAAGACTGATCGATTGAAACGTCGAAATCATCCCGGTGACCGTTCCCAATAATCCCAGCAACGGCGCCACCGCAGCCAGCAGTTTGATCATCGACAACCCTTTTTCCAAAGCCGGAACTTCACGGGTAATAGCTTCGTCAAGCAACAGCTCCAGCGTTTCGGTATCTTCGCTGTCTGCTTGCTCGCCCGCGGCGATCACTCGACCCAAGGGGTTATCGTCAGTGATTTGATCTGCGCCGATTTGCTGCTGCATTTTACGTCCGGTCACCGTCAAATTGATTAATCTGGTCAACGCGTAAATTAAACCGAAGGCCCCCAAAAATAAAATGATATAGCCGATAATCCCACCTTGATCGATTCGTTCACCGGTATCCGGCGTTTGGATCAACATGCTCAATATGACACCACGGGTTGGATCTATTCCGACAGCAACCGGCCCTTCTTTGGCTTCGAAAAAATTTTCCGCTAAATCCAAGTATTTGCTCTCAGGCTGCCTGGCCAATTCAGTCAATTTTCCGGTTTCCGGCAAATAACGCAGATATTTGCCATCGGCAAGCGCATTAAATGATCCGATACGAATAACTTTGGCCTCGCGCGGTTCACCAGCGGCGGTTTGAATCGAACTATTGAAATATACCACTTTAGCGGACTCAGTCATTTCCTGTTGTAATGCGAACCATAAGTGTTCCAACTCAGCGATGGTCGGTAACGATTTACTACCGGAGATTTGATCAAGTTGGCCGAGCCGCTCAGGCAATTGAGCCGAAATAATCGAATTGGTCAAATCCGCCTTTAAGTCACCGGCCGCCTGACGAGCGACGCCAAAAAGCTCGCCTAATTCTCCGCTTCGTTGCTTAAGCTCTGATTCTAGTTCCGTTAATATCTGTTCATTACTGTCGAGCTGCGATTTTAATTGTTTACTAGCCGACTCTTGCTTATTCAGTTCCGATAGAGCCGCCTGTAATAATTGTTGTTGTTTATTCTTCTCTGCCAAAAATTCCGCTTCCCTGGCTTGATTGATTCTAGCTTCGACTCCTTGACTTTTTTTCACCTCACGCAACAGTTGATCGAGATCCAGATGTTCCGCCAAGACACTAGGCGCGCTAATAATGAATAGCGTCAGAATGATTTTTTTCATTGCCCCGCCTCCGCTGCAGGAATAGGAAGTGTTAACAAATCGGGCGCAGTTTCTTTTCGCGCGATACGAAGACCATCTCGAATACTGTTACGGAAATCGGAAGACAACACCTGCCATTGTTTCTGTTCTTTATTCCAATAACCGGTTTCACTGCCGTCAAGACGTTGGTAATAAAGCGCAATTCGTCCCAAACGTAAAAAATCGACCGAACTGACCACACCATTTAACTCTAGATCGCCGCGATACGCTTCAATGGTATTACCGTATTCGTTTTCAATTTGATAAGCCTCCAAAATACGGCGATATTTTTCGGCGTTGCTCACATCGGCACGAACCACCATTGCTTTTAAGTCGGCCAGACGCTTGTGACGCTCTTCGGCCAGAAAAGGCATATCGAGTTGAATAAATTGATCTAAGCTGTCGAGCATACGCAAAATTAACGGCACAATTTCATGTTGCGTTGTTTCAATATCTAGCAACTGCTGTTGCAGCGACTCCTTCTCCTGCCGTTGGGAATCGAGCAGATCTTTTAAATGCTTGTTGTACGTTTTAAGGCTTTCGGCCTGATGGGTCGCGGAACGATATTGTTCCAGCATTTGCCGGGTCTTGTCGCTTAACGCGTCAATTTTTTGCTGCGATTTAACGGCTGCCTCGTTGGTTGCGATTTCAACCTGCATAGCTTGTGAAAGCGGCTCGGAATAGAGTGGAGCAGCGGACAGAAGACCGACTATAAATGCCAACGATAGCGGCCTGGTGTGAAAAAAAGTCATAAAAGGTTCCAAAATACAATTTTAATACCCGAATCCAACCGTCAATATTAAACGGGGATTCAATATTTAACAACTTTCGCAGACTTTAGTGCAGCTAAAACCAGCTGAGCGCCATTCCTTTTTCATTTGAGTAACATAAGAAGGATAAAACAGTTAAAATAGTCGGTCTTAAAATTAATCCAGCAATGCTATCTGCTTACCGATAAACATGTTAAGTAAATATAACACCGACGATTTAAGAATCAGTGAAACCAAGGAAGTGGTTGCACCGGTTCAGGTCCATGACGAAATTCCGATGAGCGACGAAGCCGCCAGAACCACATTAGAGGCTAGGCAGGGCATCCACAACATATTAACCGGTAAAGATGATCGATTGCTGGTTGTCATCGGCCCGTGTTCGATCCACGATCCGAAAGCGGCTGTCGAATATGCACAGCGTTTAAAAGAAGTAAAAGATAAACTGGCCGGCGATCTGCTGATCGTCATGAGAGTTTATTTTGAAAAACCCAGAACCACAGTCGGTTGGAAAGGTCTTATTAATGACCCGGATCTGAATTCCAGTTTCAATATCAACAAAGGGTTGAGAGTAGCCCGGCAAGTACTATTGGACGTCAACAATCTCGGCGTACCCGCGGCGACCGAATACCTCGATTTAATCACACCTCAGTACGTATCGGATTTGATTTCCTGGGGCGCAATCGGTGCCCGGACCACGGAAAGCCAAGTGCATCGCGAATTGTCTTCCGGCCTTTCCTGTCCTGTGGGTTTTAAAAATGCAACCGACGGCTCTTTCAAGATCGCCATTGATGCCATCCGGGCTGCAATGAGTCCACATCATTTTCTATCCGTCACTAAACAAGGCCATTCGGCAATTTTTTCCACCAAAGGCAATGAGGACGTTCATATCATTCTGCGAGGCGGAAACGATGCGCCGAATTATGACGCGGTCAATGTCGAAAAAGTCGCCGAGGGATTGGAAACGGCTGGTTTACCCGCCAATATCATGATCGATTTCAGTCATGCCAACAGTCTGAAACAATTTCAGCGGCAACTGATCGTTGCGGAGGATGTAGGCGAGCAAATTGCGCAAGGCGACAACCGTATCATCGGCGCTATGATTGAAAGCCATTTGAAAGCCGGCCGTCAGGATGTGGTTAAGGGCCAGGAACTAGTTTATGGACAGAGCATCACAGATGGGTGCTTAGGCTGGAACGACAGCGTTAAGCTGTTGCAGGATTTGGCGATCTCTGTCCAAAAACGCCGTACCGTAGAAAAATAGTTAGAGTTAAATTATGAAAATATCTGTAAACGGAGAAACTAAGGAATACGCTGAAAACCGTTCGGTCAGCGATGTTGTGACCGATTTGGGTCTGTCCGGAAAACGCATTGCCGTTGAATTGAACAAGGAAATCCTACCTTTCAATCAATACAATTCAACCGCGTTGAAAGAAGGTGATCGATTGGAAATCGTTCAGGCCATCGGCGGCGGCCAGGATGACTTTTTCACCATTGCCGGAAAACCATATCGCTCCAGATTGTTAGTCGGCACAGGAAAGTACAAAGATCTTGAAGAAACCCGCTTGGCGATCGAAGCCAGCGGCGCGGAAATCGTGACGGTCGCTATTCGCCGCACCAATATTGGCCAAAATGCCGATGAACCGAATCTTCTGGATGTCATTTCACCCGAAAAGTTCACCATATTGCCTAATACCGCAGGTTGCTATAGTGCCGATGATGCTGTCAGAACCTGCCGTTTGGCAAGAGAACTTTTGGGCGGCCACAAATTGGTCAAATTGGAGGTATTGGCCGATCAGCAGACCTTGTTTCCCAACGTAGCCGAAACATACGTAGCTGCGGAACAATTGGTCAAGGACGGCTTCGATGTCATGGTATATACCAATGACGACCCGATCGCCGCCAAAAAACTGGAGGAAATCGGTTGCGTTGCGGTAATGCCATTGGCTGCACCGATCGGCTCGGGACTGGGAATTCGCAACCCTTACAATATCCTGACTATCGTCGAAAATGCCAATGTTCCTATCTTGGTAGATGCCGGCGTCGGCACGGCGTCCGATGCCGCTATCGCAATGGAACTGGGTTGTGACGGCGTATTAATGAATACCGCCATCGCTGCGGCGAAAAACCCGGTTTTGATGGCATCGGCAATGAAAAAAGGCATCGAAGCCGGCAGACAAGCCTATTTGGCAGGACGAATGCCGAAGAAGCGTTTTGCTTCCGCTTCTTCTCCTATCGACGGCCTGTTTTTTTAAATAAATTTAGCCGGGCGGATGCTGGATAACGCATTCGCCTTTATCCTTTTTCTATGACTACTTCGGAACTTGTAAGCCCTAACCGAATCCGCAGCTATATCCGGCGTCAGGGGCGGGCAACGGCGGGACAAAAACAGGCACTGGAAAATTACTGGGATAAATATTGTCTGGATCCGCATCAAAACTACGATTTCATAAGCATTTTTGGACGTGAAGCTCCGCTGATCGTTGAAATCGGTTTCGGCAACGGCGAAAGTCTGGCTGCGATGGCGGAAGCCAATCCACAATTTGACTATATCGGGATTGAAGTCCATAAGCCAGGCGTCGGACATCTAATGTTATTGCTAGAGCAAAGGGAGCTTAATAATGTCAGAATTTACCATCACGATGCGATAGAGATTCTTGAACAAAGGATTCCGAATCACAGCTTGAAAGGCATTCACCTGTTCTTTCCCGATCCCTGGCAAAAAAGACGTCATCATAAACGTCGTATCGTACGCCCCAGTTTTGTTGAACTCATTAATAAAAAACTCGAAAGCGGCGGTTATTTCCATGCAGCAACCGACTGGGAAAATTACGCTTATGAAATGCTACCTGTTCTTTCAGTCCACAATGGGTTGATTAATGCCAGCCCGACTAATGATTTTTGCCAACGTCCTGATTATCGCCCTTTAACCAAATTTGAAAAGCGGGGTATACGCCTCGGTCACGGCGTCTGGGATTTGATATTTCTGAAATCTTGATCTATCGATCAATTGTATCCGAACCCAAAACAACATCCACCGTTATGTCGTACTGATGTTTACTTCGACCCAAAATGTCGCTCCTTGTTTTTCTTGCTGCATAAAGCCAATATCGCCGCCCATTCTTTCTATTAACAGCTTCGATATCGCCAAGCCGATTCCGGCGCCTTCAATTTCGCTGTATTCGGCGCCTAAACGCTCAAAAGGTTTAAAAAGCTGATCTTGCAGTTTATCGTCAACGCCCTTTCCCGTATCGGATATCAGAATTTTTACTCTATTATGGGGTTGAATCGAGTAACGCAATACAATTTTGCCATTTTCGGTATTATATTTAACCGCGTTCGACAACAAATTGATGAGAATCTGTTTAAAACGTGTTCTATCGACTCGGACCTTGATATTGGCCAGCCCTTCGGTATGGTTTTCGAAGAAGATGCCACGTTTTTCAGCGGCAAGGGAGATTAAACGTTCGCATTCATATAACACTTCCTTAATTTCAACATCCGCCAGAGCGATATCAAACTTACCCAGTTCGATTCGGGATAAATCAAGAATTTCATTGATTAATTCCAGCAAATGATAACCTGCTTGGATGATTTGCTCTAAGCTTTCCTGATCCTCTGAGTTTTCCAGTTGCCCTTCCAGCAATTGCGCAAATCCCAAGACGGCATTCATCGGCGTTCTCAGTTCATGACTCATTCGGGATAGAAACTCGCTTTTTGCTTTATTTGCTTTTTCCGCCGCTTCCTTGGCCTCTAACAATTCGGCCGTTCTTTCTGTAACCAACTCGGTCAGTTCTTGTTTTCTACGCTCAATATCGAGGACGTTTCTCCTGATCAGTATCAATATATAGATACCGAATCCGGCTAAAGTGACCAACGTAACGAATGCGGTAGGCAAAGTGCTATAGAAATTATTGTTGGTCATGATTTTCAAATCATGAAAAGCCTTTGCACTGTTTTTTCTCGATAAGCTCAACAACTCCGACAAACTATTGTTCAACTCGAACAAATACGGAGTGGATAGAAGAAGATTTTTACGCGATTCCTTCAAATCAACGGTCGATAACTCAATTGCCCATTCGATAAATTGCCGATAAGAAGTGAAACTGTTTCGGGTTTGCAGCAAAGCGCGATTTTCGTTTTCCGTCAGTTCATACTGTTCTGGAAAAGAAATCAGGTTCTGTTGAATTTCTCTATTTTCATCAAGAATAGTGATTCCTCTTTCATAGAGTTCTTCTTCATCAGCAATTTCATCGGAATTCAATAATAATTCCGTTGCATGGCTGTGATTTTCGACGATGCTTGAGAATAATCCCTCTAGTTGCAGCGATTTGTTCAAACTCTCATGATAAAAATCATCAATGATTTGTTTTTGTTTCAGTCTTGTTAAATTGACCGTAAACAAAAGGTAAAGGATGGAAATAACCGAAATTACGGTGACTAGAATGATCCAAAATTTTATTTTTTTAGCCGTTCCCGAAGCTACGGAAAACTCGTCATTTGGCTGAAATAATTTTGGCAATTAACGACCTTTGCGTTTCAATTTAGTAGGTTAACCAATCACTAGGGGAAATTTTTCCCAGATAACGGTAACCCCCATTCCCATCCGGTTTAAATACATGAGCTTCGCCTTCTTCCTTCGGCCAGATATCGACCGCTTCTTTTAGATTTGCGGAATGTGAAACCAGAATCGTATTGCTCCCCGAAGCGGGTGTGATGGAAAGCAATTCTTGCAAATGCTCGCTAAAGACTTCTCGCTGTTTTTTGCCCAGATGAATCGCAAAATAAAGAAAGTCGGAACGCTCGGCTTTACCGAACAAGTTGGTCGCCGTATCCAAACAACGACAATAAGGACTGGATAAAACCTTATCGGCTTTGATCCGGTTATTCCTAAGAATGTCTCCTATTGCCTTCGTTTGTCGGACTCCTTCCGGCGATAAATTTCTTTGGATAGAACAATCTTCCAACTGTTCATTGGCTACCGTTTTTTCGCCGTTTCTATCAGTAATACCGTGGCGAAAATAGACTACCAATCCGCCGTCTTTCATCATGCTGATGAGTCGGTGAGGGGCAATGATTTCATTTGAAACGGATTGATTTTCTGCATGTACGCAAAAACTCAAAAACAACGTCAAAATTAAATAGAACCCTTTATTCATGACAATTCTATTAAATTAGCAATATCTGAATTATATCTCAAATTTTGAACGGACCACTAGTGAGCCCGATATTTGCTGGGATGAATGGTGCGTATTTGAACAGTTGGAAAAAACAAACGAACAATCGATTCAACTGCATCGGCTTAAACAAGCCAATACTTAGAACTCTTCAGTTCAACCCTGAAAACTAAAGATCGAAGTCAACATCATCAGAAAACTGATCGTAAAAACAACCTATCTAGCCGTTACTTGGTCTCTTTGAAAATAGAGAAACCGATCTTAATAAGCCGGCTCCAACGTTTTATCTTTGTTCTGTTGGATAGAATGGCTTTCCAAATGCATAGCTTTGATGATTGTAGTCAACTCCTTACGTTGCATTTGCAAATGACCTAATTCAGATTCTAACTGAGTAATATTTTCCGATATATTGCCTTTAGAATCATTGATTTTACGCAACATTTGCAATCGGCTTTCAATTTGTTTCTTATGATCTTTAATCTGATGCATCAGCGGTGTCAGTACGCTGTTACTCCAGGTTGCAGCATCTTTATGCGCCTGTTGCAAAATGTTACGGGCTTTAGCGATGAGGGTACTGTATAACTTATTCACGACAATACTTTGTTCGGTCATGGTCGTTTTCGCGCTGCTGCGAAAAGCTTCGCCTTCTTCAAAAATCTGTTCCAATTCGAACTGGTATTGTTTGATGGAAAATAGCTGTGGTTCGATTTCCTTAAATCCGTATTCATCCTGGAATTTTTTGTGGATGGCTTTGACCAGTCGCCGCGTTTCGTTGGTGATATCGACCGAGTCCTGCAATAAATCGCGCAATTCATCGAACAGTTTACGGATATTCTGCTTCATACCGTAAGTAGTTAAGCTTTTACTCATATCCTCTTTGGTTGTTTTGATGATTTCATCGATCTTGTCTTTCGAAAAGGAATCGATCAACATTTTAGCCTGGACGGTAAAGACTTTGCGGCTGGCCTGAAAGTTTTCGACATTGGCCATATAAGCATTTTGCCGATCGCGCGTTTCAGCCATCAGTTTGCCGGTCATTTCCTCGTTTTCGAAATCGATCTGTTTAAACTCTTCCAACTGTTTGATCGAATTTTCCAACTTGGTGTTGATCAGATTAGACGATTCTGTGACTAGAAAGCCAATATCTTTAGCCACGGCATCCATCAAGATCTGGCGTCGCTGCTTGAGAATATCATCAGACAAATAACTTTCCAGTCTGTCCAATCGGCTTTTTTGCAACAGCTCATCATCACTTTTAACTTTAGCCAATAATGCTTGCTTGGCTGAAACCGGAAAAATCACGTCTTTTTCCAAACCCAAAATGGAAGCGGATGTATCGACCTGCTTCATAATCGATTCTTCATATCCTTGCTCGCCCGCCAGATCGTCCCACATCGAATCGATTTTGTTCATAACCACAGCAAGACCTTGCTTACTATTGCCCCTGGAGCCGCAAACATGATTTTTCCACATTTCCATGTCGCTTTTAGTGACGCCGGTATCGGCAGCCAATACAAAAATAATGGCCTGTGCACTGGGTAGCATGCTCAATGTTAGCTCCGGCTCCGTTCCCAAAGCATTGAGTCCCGGCGTATCCAAAATACATAACCCTTCTTGTAGAAGATGATGAGGAAAACTGATTAAAGCATGCCGCCAACACGGAATTTCAACCGTTTCAGGATTGACGATTCCCTGTTCAGCCGCTTCACGCTCGTTCCACAACCCCAGTTTGTCGGCCATTTCCCGCGGTACGCGTTTGGTCGCAATCAATTCCTTGAACGCCTCCTGCATTTGAGTCGGAGAATCGCAATCAAGGTCAATTTGTGTCCAGCGTTCCGGGTTACGTTTGTATTCCATTAAAGAAATGTCTTCGAGACGGCTTTCAATATTCAGCAAACGAATATAACTACCTCCCTCTTCATCCCAAAATAACTCCGTCGGAGACATTGTGGTCCGTCCCGGAGACGACGGCAGCAACCTGACGCCGGTCTCGGCAAAAAACAGCGCGTTGATCAGTTCGGTTTTACCACGAGAGAATTCGGCTGCAAACGCTAACGTAACATGATCGGATTGCAATCCGCTGACAATATTAAGTAAAGTATCAGTGCTATGAGGATCGCTGAGTTTATAGCGGCTGCGCCATTCTCTGTACATTTCAATGGCTTGAATCAATTGTTCGCGCCATTGCGAATATTCATGCAGTTGATCTTTAAATTCCAGATTCCTCATGGCAAGCCTTTTTCTGATGACTGTACTCGGTAAAGTTTCTTTTCATTGATGAGCAACTATTTAAAAATAGCCACTACGGATTGTCAGTAATTGTAGACGAAATATTCAGAACTGTTAGGTAAAGGAAACTTTATATTCCATATTGTCGACGATATTCGCGGATTATCGCTAATTGCTCTTCAGAATTGCCGTCCAGTTCAAGAAATTCGATAATATTCGCCAACGTTATGATGGCAATGACCGGAATTCTAAAAGTTTCGGAAACTTCCTGAACTGCCGACTTTTCATTTCCGCCTTTTTCCTGCCGATCTAAAGCAATTAAAACCCCGGCAGTCTCCGCACCAACATTGTTGATGATTTCCACCGATTCGCGTACAGACGTACCGGCTGTGATGACATCGTCCAGAATCAGAGTTTTGCCTTGCAGTGGCGAACCGACCAAAACTCCCCCTTCGCCGTGGTCTTTAGCTTCCTTCCGATTGAACGCAAAGGGAATATCCTGCTTCATCTGCGAATAAGCAATAGAGGTGGCGCTAACCAATGGAATACCTTTATAGGCCGGACCGTACAGAATGTCGACTTGCAATCCCGACTCAATGAGTGCCTTGGCATAAAACTGTCCTAATTTATCCAGTCTGGCACCAGTATTGAATAAACCAGTGTTGAAAAAATAAGGGCTTAAGCGCCCGGATTTCAACTGAAATTGGCCGAATCTGAGGACACCGCAATCCAATGCGTATTGAATAAATTCTTTTTGATAATCGAGCATGATAATTTTTGATAATTAAAATAAAAGAGTAATTGTTCACTTTGATCGCAAACGAACGATAACAACAGTTAACACCCTATCTTGAAGGTTAAACAAGAAACAATCCGCATAGGTTCATAACCGAAGTTTCATTACACTCA
>JBNLEI010000267.1:0-2186 GCA_050304855.1 Methylococcaceae bacterium | reverse complement strand
CAACCCCCATTTGGTCACCATGTTTCGCGCCAATTCAGTCGCTCTTTCGATATCGTTGGAAGCACCGGTTGAAACTTCTTCCCAACCGAAAATAAGTTCCTCGGCAATCCGTCCGCCGTATAAACTGGAAATCATACTATCCAATTTACGTTTGCTGGCGCTATATTGATCGGTTTCAGGCAAAAACATGGTCACGCCCAACGCGCGTCCTCGCGGCATGATGCTGACTTTATAAACAGGATCATGGTCAGGAACCAAACGCCCGACAATGGCATGTCCGGCCTCATGATACGCTGTCATTTTTTTCTCTTTCTCGCCCATCACCATTGAACGCCTTTCCGCGCCCATGATTAATTTATCCTTGGCCTTTTCCAGATCGGCCATACTCACTAAACGTTTATTCAAGCGCGCAGCAAACAACGCGGCTTCGTTAACCAAATTAGCCAAGTCTGCACCGGAAAATCCCGGCGTACCCTGAGCAATGTATTTGATTTCAACATCGTCAGCGGAAGGCACTTTCTTCATGTGCACTTTAAGAATTTGTTCGCGGCCTTTGACATCAGGCAACCCGACCGTCACTTGACGGTCAAAACGTCCCGGACGCAATAAAGCTTTATCCAATACGTCTGCACGGTTGGTTGCGGCAATGACAATAATGCCTTCATGTCCTTCAAAGCCGTCCATTTCCACCAGCAGCTGGTTCAGAGTCTGCTCTCGCTCGTCGTTACCTCCACCAAGGCCGGCGCCGCGCGAACGCCCTACGGCATCAATTTCATCAATAAAAATAATGCAAGGCGCGTGTTTTCTGGCTTGATCGAACATATCCCGAACTCTGGACGCGCCGACGCCGACAAACATTTCGACAAAATCGGAACCGGAAATCGTAAAAAACGGCACTTTCGCTTCGCCGGCTATGGCCCGCGCCAACAAGGTTTTACCGGTTCCCGGCGGCCCGACCATCAAGGCTCCGCGAGGCACTTTACCGCCCAGTTTCTGGTACTTTGCCGGGTCTTTCAGGAAATCCACCATTTCCTCGACTTCTTCCTTGGCCTCATCACATCCGGCCACATCGGCGAATGTAACTTTGTTTTGGTCCTGGTCCAACATACGCGCCTTGCTCTTACCGAATCCCAGAGCTCCGCCACGACCGCCAGCCCCTCCGCCTTGCATTTGCCGCATAAAAAATACCCAGACGGCAATCAGCAATAGAATCGGACCGAATGAAACAAAAATTTGCATCAGCATGGAAGGCTCTTCCGGCGGTTGCGCCTTAATCTCGACGTTGTTGGCTAAGAGATCGTCAACCAAATGAGGATCATTAGGAGCAAAAGTCTTGAATTTTTCGCCGCTCAGCAGATTGCCTGTAATTGAATTCTCATCAATGGTGACCTGTTGAACTTGACCGGCCTTGACCGCAGAAATGAACTGCGAATAAGACAAAGCAGAATTGGCACGATTGGATCTTGCGCCAAAGTTATTGAATATGGACATCAATACAACTGCAATGACGACCCATAACACTATATTTTTAATCATATCGCTCAAATTACACGCTCCAGACCGGAACAGTCCTTTTTTTGGAAAACAAATCGATTGTATCAGGTATCACCTTACCTGAAAGTTAATTTAGCCATTGTCATGCCAGATTGAACCGTCATGCCGATAGTCTCACAATTAGCCACTTTTTAAATATAGGGATTAATCCGTTTATTTAAACCCTCTAGCTAAAATATAGACCTCGTTACTTCTGGCTCTGGACGCTTTAGGCTTTCTAATCACGACGCTGGTGAAGGATTTTTTTACTTCGAGTAGATATGCATCGAATCCGGCCCCTTGAAACATCTTAATTAAAAAAGTTCCGCCTTTACTCAAAACGGTTTGTGCAGTATCCAGTGCTAACTCTCCGAGAAATACTGACCGCGGCTGATCCATTGCCTTGTTTCCGCTGATATTGGGGGCCATATCTGACAACAATAAATGCACCGGTTCGCCATTTAGCACCTGATACAACTGATCCAATACCTCATTTTCCCTAAAGTCGCCTTGGATAAACTCAACACCTTCTATCGGATCTATGGCCAACATATCGAGGGCGATAATCTTGTTATTCTTACCGATAATTTTTCTGACATACTCGGACCATCCTCCCGGTGCAGCGCCCAAATCGATGACATTCATATCGGGCT
>JBNLEI010000266.1:0-9843 GCA_050304855.1 Methylococcaceae bacterium | reverse complement strand
GCTCAATAGAATGGGCTTGTTGGAGAATTTTCACGGCTTCGCGGTTTCTGTCTTTTTTTAACAATACTAACCCTAACGTATCCATAATTCGGGCGTCATTGGGATTTAATTCGTAGGCTTTTTGGGCGTGAATCAGCGCATCTTCAAAAATTCCTCGTTCTGTTAAAGTCCATGCCAGATTATTATGAAGGTCAGGATTGTCTGGTTTTTGTTGGATCAGGATTTTGTATTGTTTTTCCGCCTGGCTGTAGTTGCCTTTAGACAGCAATAAATCGGCAAATATTGAACGTGTTTTAAAATCGTCAGGTTTTTTTGCTAGCCAGTTTTCGAATACATGTAAGCTTTCTGTCTCCTTTTTAGCTTGTATCAGAGCTAATCCTAATTGTATTGTTAACGTGCTGTTTTCGTTTTTTTTAGCTGCTTTTTTGAAAAAAATAACGGCATCGTCAAACCGGTCTTGCGCAACTGCAATTTTGCCTTGTAACTGGTTGAGACCCGGGTAATCAGGGTTTGTTTTTTCGATGTCTATTAAGGTGTTGATTGCGCTATCATATTGCTTTGTTTTTGCGGCTAACTGTGCATAAAGAAAGCGGCTCGGGACGTTTTCAGGATTTCGTTTCAGAATGACATTTAATTCATTGAAAGCTTGTTCGTTCTTATGTAATTGCTCGTATGCTACAGCTAAATAGTAATGAGATATTAAAGAACTGGTCGAGGATAAGGCGATGGCTTCATTTAGGGAGGTAATTGCGTTTTCTTGTTGTCCGTTTGCAAGCTGCGCAATTCCTTTTAATTCGAGGACCTCGATACTGTCAGGAAATTGTTTGATTAAGTCGTCTGCAATTGTGAGTGTTTCTTCGGGCTGTCCTTTGGCCAAAAATAATCTCGCTAAAGCGAACTTGGCCTGAATTCCATTGGTATCGAATTTTATTGCTTGCTGTAATAATGATTCCGCTTGTTCAAAGTTGCCAGAATTTTTTTCTAATTGGGCTAATTGCGTTAGGGTGTATACATGTGACGGGTGATTCGTAAGAACCTGTTGATACAACTGTTTGGCCTTATCAACTTTGTTTTCATGTAGGGCGATGGTAGCTAATCCACCCGCAGCTTCCGGATAGCCAGGCTCAAGTTTAAGTGCGTTATTAAAGAAATCTTTGGATTTGTCGTATTGGTTTAACCCTGCGTACGCGATACCTGTCAGCGTGTTTGCAATAACGCTATTTGAGATTGATAGAGTTTTTTGAAGTGACTTAAGGGCTTCGGGGAATTTTTTTTGTTGTATATAAATTTGGGAAAGAATAATTCCAATTTTTTCCGATCTCGGTGTCATTTCCCAAGCTTTTTCCAAATCTTCAATTCCTTCAGAAACCTTGTTGTTTTTGATTTTATCTAAGCTTTGTCGAACTAATTGGTCGGCTGAGGATTTCGTATCGAAAATAGTTTCAGAAATGACCGACTGCTCCAATGGGGACTTGAATTTTAGAGAGTCATTAAGGAAATAATTGTTTATATCATCCAGTTTCGCCGCGTGAGAGGGCGAGATAACAGTACAGGAAACGATAAAAATTGAAAAAAAGAATGATGTTATTGGTCTAGAGATATGAGGAAAAATGCTAAACATAGAGTATGCCTTTCACGAAAAAATAAAATATCAGTAAGGACGAAGACTGGCTTTATGATTTTAATAAACAAGACTACTGAGGGTCGTATCTTGCATAGCGTACAGTTAAGTCTACGATATTTGGATGTTTATTAGTATCTTCATGCATGAAGACGTGGATAATCCCGGAATGTTTTATTATTTCAATGCCATGTTTGCGGTTAATATTGACGTTTTGAATTGGAAAAGTTTTTTCTTGTGTTTGGCGTGGTTCTAGGATTTAAGTGATTGAGCGCTGATTTATGCCAAAAATTATAGTTGCTTACTTAAGTTTTATGAATTAGAAGTTCGACCAATATGAAAGTTCGTTCAGCTGAAGAGATATGAAATCGTTATTTCCGAACAGGGTGGGTGTAGAACCAATCAATCAGGCAGATTGATAACGTAGAAAAGAGTTAACTAAGAATTGAGGTGAAAAAACTCAAGAGCGATAGCGGAAGATTACGCTTAATTAGATGATACCGGTTTTTAATTATCGATCAACGTCTGGAATTATGTTTGAAGAAGGACTGTTAGTTGTTGTCATGTTAATTGAAATTTTCCTTGATAAGATTTGGTCGCTCAAATAGTACCTCTATAGATTCTATCGCTCTTCGTAAGCGCAAAAGAAGTGCGGAGCTCTGGTAGTAAACGCCAAATAGTTAAAAACCTAGCAATTCACTGTGATTTTGTGATTCAATTTGGTTCGAACAATAATAAAAGGGGGATTTTATGCTTAATAAAAACGATATTGCACCGTTTTTCAGGTCCTATAATCAAAACAATGATTTGGTTTCATTAAATGATTACACCGATAAGAATGTCGTGTTGTATTTCTATCCGAAGGACGATACGCCCGGCTGCACCATTGAGGCTAACGACTTTACCGCATTGGCAAATGAATTTGACGAGCTCGATACCGTTATCGTCGGCGTTAGCAAAGACACTTGTGCCAGCCACCGGGATTTCATTGAAAAATATGGATTGAATGTCGAATTATTGGCCGATACTTCAGGTGATATCTGCGATAAATACGGGGTGTGGCAGGAAGTGGAAAAAGAAGGCGTGAAGAAATGGAAGATCGTTCGTTCCACTTTTTTAATTAATAAACAAGGCGTTTTGGAAGACGCTTTATATGGCGTTAATCACGAAGGCCATGCCCAGGAGATTCTGGAAAAGGTTAAAGGATTGGCTGCTCAAGCTTGATAATACTTAATGATCCGGCCTGAGTGGGAAGCTCCGGCCGGAAAACGAATTGTCTATTCTTCGATCAGCTTGAAAAAGCTCTTCGGTGCTCCGCAGATCGGGCAATCCCAGTCATCGGGAATATCCTCCCATCGCGTTCCTGGCGCGATCCCACTGTCCGGGTCACCTTTAGCCTCATCATAAACATGTTCGCATTCCAGACAGCGGTATTTTCTATACTCGGACATAAATTATCCCCGGTTTGAATTAGTTGATGTTGACGCGTTGACCGTTGGCCGCTGATTCGAGTGCTGCTACGATAATGCGGCAATTGTCGCGGGCATCGGACAGCGCTAGAGCGGGCAATTTGTCGTTCAGCACGCAATGGCTGAAATGCTCAATTTCCAGGCGGAAGTGATTGCCTGTCGGCAGTTTTTCTTCCTCTTGTTCGCCCGCTTCGGTCCACCAGGAAATAGTCGGGGTTTCGGTGGGCATCGCCCAAACGTTGTGGCATTTCAGTCCGCCCCGGGTGCCGATGATTTCGTATTCGGCACGCCGCGCGCGTTCAAAGCTAAAATCGAATTGGGCATATCGGCCGTCACCGAAGTCCAATATTCCGCTGTTACTGATGTCTGCGCCGCTGTCGATATATTTGGCCATTGCGGTAACGGCCAATGGTTGACTCTCGAAAAACATGCGCGCCGTATGGATGGCATAACAACCGATATCCCACATTGCGCCTCCACCGTTGGCGACATTTTCCGCCAGACGGTAAAGGCGTTCGGGTTTCATCATGAAGGAGAAGCAGGTCCTGACGCTACGAATGTCGCCGATTGTACCTGAGTCGATCAGTTCTTTGGCACGCAGATGCTGAGGGTGAAAACGATACATGAAGCCTTCCATAACCTTGACGTTCTTTTGAGCAGCCGCGTCGGTAATGGTGTCGATGTCGGAGACTGTCAACGCCATCGGTTTTTCACACAACACATGTTTGCCGTGGTCAATCGCACGTAGAGCCCATTCCGCATGTTCCCTGTTGGCCATCGGTAGATAAACCGCCTGAATTTCCGGGTCCGTCAGCAGATGCTCAGGATCATCGTAAGTTTTGACATTTTGTGCCTGCGGCGCGTAGCGCTGGAGCGTTTCGGCAGCTGCGCCGGGACGACGGCTGGCGATAGCTGTCAGCTGGCTATTGTCCGCTTCGACGATAGCAGGCAACAGTCTTTGATTGATGCGGGCTGCACCCAGTATCCCCCAGCGTAATTTTGACGATTCACTCATATCCTTCACCTTATTTGGGAAATAAAGACAACTTGGGCAAGTACAGTACCGACAAATCGGCTTAAAGTCCAGGCGTTGACTATTGAAGGTTGCTGGTGATTAACCTTATAGCTACTGATCCGAAGACGGCGAATGAATAGTGTTGAAGTTTCGTGTTGACGTCGAGGGGGTAGATTAATCTATCTACGAGGAACTTCAATCATTTGGTTTTTATCCAATTAATAAACAAATGGGAGAGGGTGATGAAATCGATTGTATGGGTAGGAGTTTTATATGTAGCGGCGTTATTGACCGGCGACAGCATGGCGCGGCAAGAACAAGATAATCAGGAACCGGTTCAGAAGCAAAAAGTGACGATATTGGCCGGAAGCTATTTTTTTAAGCCCGAGCGACTGACCGTCAAAGTCAACGTTCCGGTTGAATTGACGATCAGCAAGGAATCGGGAATCATTCCGCATAGTTTTGTCCTGGAAGCGGGAGAAGCCGGCATGAGAATAAACGAACAGTTGGAAAGCGAGCTTAAGGTTATTCGTTTTACACCAACCAAAACCGGACAGTTCGAATTTTATTGCGACGAACAACTTTTATTTTTTCCCAGTCATCGGGAAAAAGGAATGGCCGGCGTCCTGACGGTTATTAAATAGTTTCATAAGGTTCAGCCCGGTTGCTTTCGTGCTCGGAGAAACTGTTGATCGCTTGAATGCGGTCTCCAAGCGCCCAATGATGAGTTAAGGGTGCGTTTCGGAAGGCGCTAAAGCGAACTAAGCCCGTAATTATTTATGCAACCATTATTAAGTTCAATGCGATGAGGAACGGTATCTCACCTTGAATTCCAACACTAGACTGTAGATCACCGGAAACACCAACAGGCTGAGCATCAGGACAGTCAACATTCCGCCCAATACCGGTGCGGCGATGCGTTGCGTGACGTCCGCTCCGGCTCCGCTCGCCCACATGATAGGAAGTAAACCGATCATTGTGGAAAAGGCGGTGATGGCAACCGGTCTCACTCTTAAAGCCGTCGCGGTTTCCACGGCTAGCTTGATTTCTGCTGCACTTAATGGGGTTGGTTTTTGTCGCCGTAACTTTTCGATTTCTATATCGATAAAGTTTAGCACCATTACACCGGTTTCGGCGGCGGTCCCGGCCAAGGCGATAAATCCGACATAGACCGCGATCGACAGATTGAATCCGTACCCATAAATCAGCCAAACTCCGCCGATCAGTCCGAAAGGAATCGTCAGCATGACGATAATCGGTTCGGTAATATTGCGGAAAGTCAAATAAAGCAATACAAAAATCAACAAAAAGGTCAGCGGAATCACTATCCTAAGCCGTTCCAGCGCACGTTCCATATACTCGAATTGACCCGACCAGGTGAGGGTGTAGCCGGCCGGGATATTAACCTGTTCTCTAACGATTTGTTTGGCCTTATCGACAAAACCGCCGATGTCGGAGGTTTTTAAATCGACATAGATCCAGGCGTTCGGGCGGGCATTCTCGCTTTTAATGGCCGGAGGACCGCGTCTGAGGTTGAGATCAGCAACCATCGCCAACGGAATCTGGGCGCCGGTCGGTGTCGGGATCAGTACTCGCTTCAAACTTTGCAGGTTATCGCGAAGTTCTCTGGGATAGCGTAGATTGACCGGATAACGTTCCAGACCTTCCACCGTTTCGGTGACGTTCAAGCCGCCGATGGCCGATTGAATGACGTCCTGAATGTCACCAACCGTTAAACCATAGCGGGCAGCCGCCTCGCGTCTGATGTCGAAATCCAGAAAATAACCTCCCACGGCCCGGTCGCCGAATGCCGACAGGGTTTCCGGTATTGTTTTCATGGCTTGCTCGATGTTTTCGGCTAGCGTTTGCAGAACATTTAAATCCGGACCGGAGACTTTGATTCCGACAGGTGTTTTGATGCCGGTGGATAGCATGTCGATACGGGTTTTAATGGGCATGGTCCAGGTGTTGGCAAGGCCCGGAAAGCGGATAGCCCGGTCCATTTCCGCCATTAATTCCGCCGTGGTTTTTTCGGGGTCTGGCCATTCCTGTTTCGGCTTGAGCTTGATGGTTGTTTCCAGCATCGAAAGGGGTGCCGGGTCGGTTGCACTGTCGGCGCGACCTACTTTGCCGAAAACCCTTTCGACTTCGGGAAAGTTTTTCAGGATGCGGTCGGTCTGTTGCAACAGTTCGCGGGCTTTGGTGATTGAAATACCGGGAAAGGTGGTCGGCATATAGAGGATGTCGCCTTCGTCCAGTGGCGGCATGAATTCACTGCCGATTTTGGCTAGCGGGTACAGCGTCGAGCCGAGGAATAGAGCGGCCAACACCAGCGTTATCAGACGGTTTTGCATCGCCATTTTGAGCACTGGCGCGTGTATGGCGTGCAGGAGGCGGTTGCTTGGATTTTGTTGTTCGGAGACAATTTTGCCTCGGATGAAATAACCCATCAACACCGGCACCAGCGTTACGGTTAAAATCGCAGCTGCGGCCATGGCATAAGATTTAGTAAACGCCAACGGGCTGAATAGCCGGCCTTCCTGCGCCTGCATGACAAAAATCGGCATGAAGGACACCGTGATCACCAGTAGCGAAAAAAACAATGCCGGTCCCACCTCGTGAGAAGCTTTCGCAATCGCTTGCCAACGTTCGCTTCGACTGAGTTCTCCTCGTTTGTTGGCGGCCGCTTCGGCCAGATGTTTATGGGCATTTTCCACCATGACGATGGTGCCGTCGACCATGTCACCGATGGCAATGGCAATACCGCCCAAGGACATGATATTGGCGTTCAGCCCTTGCCATTTCATAATTGTAAACGCAATCAGCACACCCAGCGGTAATGTGATCACAACCACCAGAGAGGAGCGTAGGTGCAGCAGAAATAATGAGATCAGTAAACAGACGATCAACAACTCCTGTTGTAAAGCGCTTTTCAGCGTTGCAACCGCGCGGTCGATCAACTTGCCTCGGTCGTAAACCGGGACGATTTCAACGCCGGCAGGCAAACCCGGTTTCAGCTCTTCCAGTTTTTGTCGCACGCCGGCGATAGTTGCTCTCGCGTTTTCCCCGAAACGCATGATAACGATGCCGCCGGCGGTTTCGCCTTCGCCGTTCAATTCGGAAACGCCTCGACGCAGTTCAGGGCCGATATGCACATGGGCGACATCCTGAAGACGGACCGGCGTGCCGTTGGCGTCGACGCCCAAGGCGATCGAATTAATATCGGCGAGGTTTCGAATATAGCCGAGGCCGCGTACCATGTATTCGGTTTCGCCCATTTCCACCAAACGGCCACCGACATCGTTATTGGAACGTTGGATTGCGCGTTTGACTCGCTCTAAAGGGATGCCGTAGGCAAGCAGGGCATTGGGGTCGACTTCGACCTGGTATTGTTTGACATAACCGCCCACCGAGGCGACTTCGGCGACACCCGATACGGTTTGAAGCGGATAACGCAAATACCAGTCTTGCAACGAACGTAATTCGGCTAAATCGTGGCGGCCGCTTTTATCGACCAGGGCATATTCATAAATCCAGCCGACGCCGGTGGCATCCGGGCCAAGTACCGGGCTGACTCCTTGAGGCAGGCGCTTGCCGACATAATTCAGTACTTCCAGTACCCGCGAACGAGCCCAATACAGATCGGTGCCATCGTCGAAAATGACATAAACGAAGGAGAGACCGAAAAAGGAGTAGCCGCGAACGGTTTTGGATTTGGGGACGGCGAGCATGGCGCTGGTCAGCGGATAAGTAATTTGATCCTCCACCACTTGCGGAGCTTGCCCCGGATATTCGGTAAACACGATAACCTGGACGTCCGACAGATCCGGTATCGCATCCAACGGAATTTTCTTTAGCGCCCAGAAACCGGCGAGAGCCAATACCGCGGCAAACAGCAGGATTAGAAAGCGCTGCTTCAGCGAATAGTCGATCAAGGCTCTAATCATGCGAAGTTCCGGTCGGCGCCGGCATTATTTTGTTATGCTGATGATCTGTGGAGTGGGATTTTCGGGGCACGTTTGTTGGCAGCATTTTGGCCGTTGCTTCGCGCAATTTCGACTCCGAGTCGATCAGGAATTGGGCGGAGGCCACAACCGTTTCGTTTTGCATCAAACCTGATATCACTTCGACTTTGCCGTCGGCGGCGAGACCCAGAGTAACTTCTCGCGGTTCGAATTTGCCCGGGGCTACGACGACAAAAACCTGTGTGCGCGCGCCGGAACGGATTACGGCTTCAGTCGGAATAGTCAGCGTGTCGGGGCGGGGGTCGGCGTAAATGGTGATGTCGGTATACATTTCGGGTTTCAAGCTTAAGTCATTATTGGCGAAGGCCAGACGCACCTTGATCGTTCGAGTTTGGGCTTCGGCGTAGGGATAGACATATGCCAGGTGGCCTTTGAAGATTCTTCCGGGCACGCCGGCCAACCGCATTTCCACCCGGTCGCCTTGTTTGACCCAAGGCAATTCGTATTCGTAGATATCGGCATAGACCCAGACCCGCGTCAGATCGGCGATGGTGTAAAGCTCGGTGTTTGGGGTGACATATTGGCCTTCGCGTACGCCGATGTTAATGACAATGCCTTCGGCCGGAGAATGGATATGCAAGCTTTTATGGATTTTTTGCCCGTACGTTAGTTCGTGCAACTGATGCGCGGGGACGTCGAGCAGTTTCAGGCGTTCGAGAGAACTCTCGAGAAGTTCCTCTGCGCCCCGCCGGATATCGGCGAAAGGACTGGTTTCCAAAGCTTTCAGGTTATTCAGCGCCAGAAGATATTCCTGTTGGCTAGCGACCAGTTGCGGAGAATAGATACTGAGTAAGTCGGCATCTTTTCTAACCGATTCTCCGGTTTTATCGACCTTGACTTCTTCTATCCAACCTTCCGTTTTGGGATGCAGACGGAACAGCAGTTCCTCGTCATAAGCGATCCGTCCAACGGTGCGTATGACATGCGAAAGAGATTCCCTTTTTGCCACTGCGGTTCGCACGCCAATGGTCTGCAGCATGCCGACGTCGACTTTTACTGTGCCCGCCGAATCGGTAACGGATTCCGCGGATTCCGGGTAAACCGGAATATAGTCCATGCCCATTTCGTCTTTGGCTGCGACCGGGGAAGTGATTTCCGGATTCATCGGGTGGCGGTAAAATAACGGTTTTGTTGGGCTAGTTGCATCGACCGGTTGTTCCGGCTGCGGCGCCAAACGGTAACCGATAATCATACCGACGTCCAACATGAGCAGACTGATGAAAAACCACAGTTTACTGCGCATAAATGTCTTCCTTGCCGACATAGGCGTTTAATTGTGCCAACGCCTGATTGGCTTCGGCCAGCGCTTTCCAATATTGGGTTTCGTAGTTGAACAGAGTCACCTGGCTGCGCACTAAATTGAGAAAATCGACTTTGTTGACTTGATAGCCGGCCAACATCGAAGCGACGGTTTGGCGGGCTTGCGGAATAATGCCGGTATTAAATAGCTGGACCTGTTGCCGAGCGCGTTCGAAATCGTTGTAAGCAATGGTAATTTGGGTGCGGACCTGATTCCATTCGTCCTGCAAAGCATATTTTTGTAGCATCAGTTCGCTGCTGCGCTGATCGATGGCTTGGTTTTGCTTGTCAGCTGCGAAAAGCGGCACGTTCATGCTAAGCCGTAAACTGAGCAGGTCGGCGCGACTTTTTCCGTCCGATGTGTCGTCACGTCCTCCGTAATAGGCGCCTATATTGAAATCCGGGTAAAGCGCC
>JBNLEI010000265.1:0-1532 GCA_050304855.1 Methylococcaceae bacterium | reverse complement strand
AGGTTCTGGTTGAAGAAACCAATCGTCTTTTTGGATGGCGTAGCCGTCAGGCCTATAAGGAAGGCATCGAAGTATTCGAGCACATGGCGCCAGAAGTTGTAGATGGATCGGTGGCATTCGTCGATGATGATGACATCGAACTCTTCGATGGGGATGTCGGGGTTGTAGCTGACGGGTCTGGGTTCTTTGTTGATTGTTGCCCCTTCTATTTCAAAACTCGAATGTTCATCCGCCTCGTCATCCAGTTCCTGGTTGGTGAGTTGGGAATACATGCGCTGGATGGTGGAGATGGTGACCTTGGTGGCATCGGGGATGCCGGCGCGGCCGAGGATGTTGACGTTGTAGTGTTGGGTGAATTTGCGGCCATCGTGGGGGATGATGAATTGCTCAAATTCATCCTTGGCATTGCTGGCGAGGTTGCCACGGTCGACCAGGAAAAGAGCGCGTTTGATTTTGGCGAACTTGGCCAGGCGATAGACCTGGGTGACGGCGGTGTATGTTTTACCGGAGCCGGTGGCCATTTGCAGCAGGGCGCGGGGTTTGGCTTGTTTTAGGCTTTGTTCGATGCCGGTAATTGCGTCGATTTGGCAGGCGCGGAGGTTTTCTGTATTGAGTTCAGGAAGTTGTTGTAAACGATTCCGTAAGCTACTGTTTTGTTCGAGCCAGTCTTTGAGGGTTTGCGGTTGATGGAAATGAAATATAAAACGGGAACGGGGCTGCGGATCGCGTTCGTCACGAAAGCGAATTTCTTGATTGGTCGCTTCGTATACGAATGGGAGCGCTTCATCGTTGGCAGCCACTCGTTGAACGTATTTGAGGCCCGATATGGCATAACGCTGCGATTGTTCGGCAACGCCGCCTAAATCTGTGCCTTCCTTTTTCGCTTCTATAATACCGCAGGCTTTGCCATCGATAAATAGCATGTAATCGGCAGGACCGGTATTGGTATCCATCTCTCTGACGGCGACACCTATGCCAGCAATAAGATTGATTCGTTTTTTATCTTGGATCAGCCAACCGGCCTGAATCAGTTTCCGATCGATTTCGGCTCTGGCTTGTTGTTCCGGTGCAAGCGACTTATCTTCCATACGGCTTCATTCCGTGAATAAATAAGATATTTACTGATTATAGCCGTTAACGCTCCCAATGTAATCCGGATATCCGGTGTAACGCATCGATAGAATGAATAGCGCTATCCCGAGGATTTATCCGCATTCCATTAAGCTCAAATGCACCACATGTTTTTGTGGAAAGAACGTGGAAAGATTTTTTAATAGGCATAAAAAAAGCGGCATCGAATTAACGATAACTGTTCGTTGTTAATTTTTGCCTTTATATGCGTAAATTTTCCATCATGATTCCAAAACTTTGCCGAAAATTCTGCTTTCCGCTTCATACATCAACCAATACTCAAAAAGCCCGGAATTAAAAACTTGCTGTGCACGGTAACCCGATTTCGCGAGCGAATTTTTTCATGCGGAACCGTTGGTGGAATGCGAGCTTCCTACGATATCACACCGTCCCTAACGATC
>JBNLEI010000264.1:0-2340 GCA_050304855.1 Methylococcaceae bacterium | reverse complement strand
GACAAAGCCCAAAAATAATCGAATAAGATACCATAACGACGGATTTATCTGCACAAATAGAGTGTTAAGCCCAATCTTCATAATGATTTTTTATCCGACCGACAAAAAATACTTGCATTTTAAGACGACCGGTCACATAATAAGTCCATGTCGATATCCACTAGCAAACTAATCAAAAGGGAAAAACTTTTAGGACAAGGCGTACAGATGCTGATGACCCAAGGTTATCACGGCACCGGACTGAAGGAAATTCTCGATACGGTAAAGATACCGAAAGGGTCTTTCTATAATTATTTCGGTAGCAAAGAAGAGTTCGCAGCCGAGGCGATCACGCATTATATAGAACCCTTTATTCAACGCCTGAACGGACATCTGCAAAATCCTGAAGTAGACGGATTAACGGCATTAAAGCGCTATTATCAAGAACTAATCATTGAAGTGGAACGCTCCGGTTACAAAGGAGGCTGCCTACTTGGGAATCTGATGGGTGAAATCGGCGACACTAGCGAAATCTGCAGACAAGCCCTGATTACTGCCGTACAACGCTACAGCCGACTTCAGGAAATGGCGTTAACCCGCGGCCAAATGGAAGGCAGCGTGCGCAGCGATCGCACGGCGAAAAGCATGGCGGATTTGCTGTTCAACAGCTGGCAAGGCGCTTTATTAAGAATGAAAATCGAGCAGTCGGTCGAGCCCTTGCAAGAATGCTTTCACACACTTCTTGATGATTATTTTTGCGCTTGAACAATCGGTCAAGAAGTAGCGTTTATTGATACGAAACAACAAAATAGCTACGCAAAATAACCAATTTATAACGACCGCAAGCAAGACGACCGGTCACATCAATAGGAGGTTAATCATGCCGAAATATATTATCGAACGAGAAATTCCCGGCGCCGGAAAACTGAGCCCCCAAGAATTACGGCAAATATCGCAGAAATCCTGTTGCATTTTGCACGATATAGGACCGCAGATTCAATGGCTGGAAAGCTTCGTCACCGACGATAAAGTCTATTGCGTATACATCGCACCGGACCCTCAGAGCATCCGCGAACACGCTGAACGTGGCGAATTTCCGGCCAACTCCATTGCAGAGGTCAAAACCGTCATTGATCCGACAACAGGAGAATAAGCACACTTCAGTAACCGCTGAACATACAGCATATCATTAACGCCGGCACTGACCGGAAAACTTTAAGCGAGGAAGGAATATGAATACCCATCAATCTAAAAGCGGCTTTTCATGGCTGCAATGGCTAAAAGCCTGCCTATTTTCGATCGGCGCGTTAGTAGTCACAGAATCCGTCGCCGACGAAACCTGTCAGTCCCCTTATATGGCCAAAATCGTCGGACAGGAAGATTTTGTCTATGTCTGGACGCTGGGCATGGAAGGCGTTGGCGATGAACAGGACAAGCTGGTTACGGTTGACGTCAACCCAAAATCGCCTAACTTCGGCAAAGTCGTCAGCGCGTTATCGGTCGGTGGCCGTAACGAAGCCCACCACTCAGGGTTTACCGATGATCGCCAGTATCTGTGGGCCGGTGGTTTGGATACCAATAAGATATTCATTTTTGACGTACACAGTGATCCGGCAAAACCGAAGTTAACCAAAGTTATCACCGATTTCGTCAGCAAAAGCGGCGGCGTCGTTGGTCCGCACACGACCTACGCACTCCCAGGTCGCATGATGGTGACCGGTTTGTCCAATAATAAAGATCACGGAGGTCGCACAGGCCTGGTCGAATACGGTAATGACGGTACTTACATCGCCACTCATTGGGCGCCGACTGACAGCGACCTGCGCGGTGCAATCAAAACCGGCAACTATGCCGACGGTTACGGCTATGACGTGCGGGTACTGCCACGACGCAACGCTATGTTCAGCTCTTCATTTACCGGTTGGTCCAATTACATGATGGACTTTGGCAAAATGCTGAACGACCAAGAGGCGATGAAACGCTTCGGCAATACGGTCGTACAATGGGATTTGCATGCTCGCCAACCGAAAAAGGTATTCGATGTGCCAGGTGCACCGTTGGAGATTCGTTGTGCCTGGGGAGCCAATCACAATTACTGTTTCACAACCACCGCCCTAACCTCGAAAATTTGGTTAATGTATGAAGATGAGAAAGGCGAATGGCAAGCCAAAGCCGTTGCCGACATCGGAGAGCCCAGTAAAATTCCTTTGCCAGTGGACATTTCCATCCAGAGCGACGACAACCTGTTGTGGGTCAACACCTTTATGGACGGTAAAACTCGCGCTTTCGACATTTCCGACCCGTTCCATCCGAAGCAAATGTTCGAACAGAAAATCGGCGCACAGGTTAATATGGTTTCGT
>JBNLEI010000263.1:0-1838 GCA_050304855.1 Methylococcaceae bacterium | reverse complement strand
CAGGCGGGCGAGCTGGAGCAGCTCATGCAACAATTGCGTTCGACCACCGTGACGCGTTTACCCGCCGCCATCTCGTCGAAGGAGCGGGCGCTACTGGAATCGCGCATATCAATCAACCGGGAGCGGGGTAACAAGGTAGCGGTACTGCGGGACAAGGCGAAGCTGGAAAGCGAACGGATCCGGCAGTCCATCAGGGATTACCTGGTCTTTTTGATTCAGGCGTCGGCCAACTATAGCCCAATAGACGAAATTGTCCGTATCTCTCAAGAGTCGCTGGACAACAGCCGGAAGCTTGACGAGTCGTTGGAGCTGCCGGCTTCGGTGGCGGATGGCTTGGTATTGGCGGCTTACAAGGAGAACAAAAAGGAGTTCGACCGTATCAATCAGACATACCAGGATATTCTCATATTCGTCGTCAACAACCCCCGGGAAATTGCCTCAACCCATTGGTTTCAACATTTCTCGCTGTTGTCAATCATCTCTTATATCAACGAATTCGGCATTATCCGGGCAATCAATCAGAAGCTGTCGCCTTTTAAAATCGATGTCGGCGGCGTCAGTGTGTCGTTCATCATTATCGCGCTGGTTTATTTCAGCTACCCGATCTTGTTCCGGTTTACCAGCCGCTTTATCGAAAAATACGTCATCGATGAAGGCGCGGAAAGTCAAAGCCAGATTTATCATGAAATCCGCAAACCGGCGCGTACCTTGCTAGTTTTTTTTGGAATAGATTTGGCGACGTACGCCTTTTTCTACAAGACCGATCTCAGATCGTCGATAGAAAACATCACGTTCGTCATTTACAGCCTGTTTTTCGTTTGGTTGCTGTTCAAGATTCTCGATACCGTCATTTTGGTACAGGTGCGAAAAATCAGTCAAAACAATACCGAACTCCGCAAGGAATTGATTAATCTGGGCGTGCAAACTGCCAAAGTGTTGATATTGATCATTGTTTTGGCGATCGGCTTAAATCATTTCGGTATCAGCATCACCGCGATCATGTCGACGTTGGGAATAGGAGGCCTGGCTTTCGCATTGGCAGCGAAAGATACGTTGTCAAATTTGTTCGGCGGCATTACGGTATTATTCGATAATATTTTCCGTATGGGCGACTGGGTCAAAATCGGCGACGTCGAAGGGACGGTCGCCGAAATCGGCCTGCGCAGTACGACGATCCGAACCTTCGACAATGCCCTGATCACCATACCGAACGCCCAAGTGTCGATATCCAGCGTCATGAACTGGAATCGCCGCATCGTCGGTCGGCGGATTAAAATGCATGTTGCCGTTACTTACGAAAGCAACATGGAGGACATTCGTGCGGCGCTGAGCGAGTTGCGCGATATGTTGAAAAATCACCCCGGAATCGCCAACCCAAAGCAAAAGCATGCCACCGGACAGCGCCATTTCAAACTTTCCTCGTTGGAGGATGTCAAGGGGATTAAAGCGACCCAACTGGTTTTTATGGACCGATACAATGACTCTTCTATCGATATTTTGATATATTGTTTCTCCAAGACCGTCGATTGGGCGGAATGGTTAAAGATCAAGGAAGACGTGATGTTCAGGATTGCCGAGATTTTGAAGAGGAATCATTTGGAATTTGCTTATCCGACTGCGGTTAGAATCCACCGGAACGAAACCAGGCTCCCGAATGAGCTTGAGTCAGGCAAAATCGTTGAACAGGATTGAATCCATAGGTTGTTTCAGGCAGAATAGTCGGTTCTCAAAAATTCGAGATTATTGATCATGCAAGTAACAATGCTTAAAGCCAAGTTGCACCGAGCCAGTGTGACGCATTCCGAGCTTGATTACGAGGGGTCCTGCGCTATCGACGG
>JBNLEI010000262.1:0-3607 GCA_050304855.1 Methylococcaceae bacterium | reverse complement strand
GATATTTTTTATAATAACTGTTTTAAAAACGGCATTTTGCCGATCAAGGTCGACAAAGTTCAATTGGATAATTTGATGGCCGAAATTGCCGCTAACGAAGGCGTGCGTTTTACCGTCGATCTTGAAAATCAACGGGTTAGTACGCCTGGAGGTAACGGGTTTAATTTCGAGATAGATCCGTTCCGGAAAGGCAGCCTGTTGAACGGATTGGACGATATCGGTTTGACGTTGCAGCACGTCGACAAGATCGACCTTTTTGAACAACAACATAAGAATAATTATCCCTGGCTCTGGACGTAATACCTTTTAACCTAGCCGCGCATCGAGAAAACGGGCAACAATCATGTCGATAGATTCAAGACACATACAATTGATGGACACCACCTTGCGCGATGGTGAGCAGACTCAGGGCGTGGCTTTTACGCCGAACGAGAAGGTCAGTATCGCCAAGGCTTTGTTGCAGTTTTTGCGGGTTGACCGCATCGAAGTGGCTTCGGCGCGGGTATCCGAGGGTGAAAAGGAAGCGGTCAGCCACATTAATCAATGGGCACAGCAGGAAGGATTTGGAGACCGTGTCGAGGTGTTGGGATTTGTCGATCATACCCGTAGCGTGGACTGGATCGTGTCTACCGGCGGACGGGTCATCAACTTGTTGGCCAAAGGCAGTGAAAAACACTGTCGCGACCAGCTAGGCAAAACTCTGGAGCAGCATTGTAACGATATCCTGCAAACCATAGACTATGCTCACGAGCAAGGCCTCAAAATCAATATCTATCTGGAAGACTGGTCGAACGGTTATCAAGACAGCCGCGATTACGTCTTCGGTTTGATGGACCGTTTGCAGGATAGTCCGGTCAGCCATTTCATGTTGCCGGATACCTTGGGTGTCATGTCGCCGGACGAGGTGAACTCAAGCCTTCGGGATATGTGTCAGCGTTATCCCGGTCTGCAGTTCGATTTTCATCCGCATAACGATTACGGTTTGGCCACGGCTAACGTCATGGCTGCCGTTCGGGCCGGCGTTAGCGCCGTTCACTGCACCATCAATTGTTTGGGCGAGCGCGCCGGCAATGCCTCTTTGGCGGAAGTCTCCGTCGTTCTCCGCGATAAAATGGGGATGGAATTGTCTATCGACGAGAGTCATTTGGTTCGTATCAGCAATATGGTGGAAAACTTCTCCGGCAAGCGGATTGCCGACAATGCTCCGATTGTTGGCGCCGATGTGTTTACCCAAACCGCGGGGATTCATGCCGATGGCGATCAAAAAGGCGGTTTGTATAAAACTCGTTTGGGTCCGGAACGTTTTTCCCGTACCCGGAGTTATGCATTGGGTAAAATGAGCGGAAAGGCCTCGTTGAAAAAAAATCTCGAACAGCTCGAAGTCGAGCTTTCCGAAGAGGATCAGAAGAAGGTTCTGGCGCGCATCGTCAGCCTCGGCGATTCCAAGCAGACCATAACCACCGACGATTTGCCATTCATCATTGCCGACGTGCTGGAAAGCAAAAGTTATCAACACATCAAATTATTGGCTTGCTCCATTAACAGCGGCTTGGATTTGCAGTCTACCGTCAGTTTGCGTGTCGATATCAAAGGCCATAAACATCAAGCCACCGGTGCGGGCAGCGGCGGGTTTGAGGCCTTCATCAACGCGATCGGCAAGGTACTTAAAAAATACGACTATACCTTGCCCGAGTTGTCTGACTACGAGATCCGCATTCCCAAAGGCGGCCACGCCAGCGCACTCACCGAGTGTGTGATTACGTGGGATTGTGGCAACGAACTACGCAAAACCCGAGGTGTTCACGTCAATCAGGTATTTTCGGCCATTTTAGCCACGATCAAGCTGATCAATATTCAATTACACGAAATGGCGGCAATTCCGGCGTCGGTTAGAAAAATCCAATAATATAATTTTTAAAAACCTTTAAATAGCAAGCAGAAAAATGAAGCACTATAAAATCGCAGTATTGGCCGGCGATGGAATCGGCCCTGAAATCACCCAAGAAGCCATCAAAGTTCTCAAAGTCATCGAAGAACGCAATGATGTTGAATTCGAACTGATGCCTGCTCTATTCGGCGCTTGCGCTTACTTTGAAACCGGTGATGCGTTTCCGCAGGCGACTATCGATATTTGTGATCAGGCCGACGCCATTCTGAAAGGTCCGATTGGATTGAGTCATGAAGAGTCCAAAAAAATTCCAATCGATAAACAACCCGAACGCGGTGCTTTGCTGCCGATGCGTCGTCGCTACAATACTTACGCGAACTTCCGTCCTGTTTCGTTGCCGAAATCGCTGGCGCATTTCTCGCCGTTGAAACCAGAAATTATCGGTGACGGCATAGACCTGATCATGGTGCGCGAGCTGGTTGGCGGTTTGTATTTCGGCGAAAAAGAGATGGGCGTTAACGACAAAGGTTTGCGTTATGTTCGGGAAACGTTGGAATACGATGAGGAACAAATCCGTCGCATTATGCATGAGGCTTTCAAGTTAGCCAGCAAACGTCGTAAATTACTGCACAATATTCATAAAAGCAACGTGCTGAAATCGAGTGTATTGTGGAACGAAATTATGGAGGAAGTGGCTAAGGAATATCCTGATGTCGAAGTGGTCAACTATCTGGTTGATGCCGCGGCAACTGCGTTGTGCCTGAAGCCGACCCAATTCGATGTGATGGTGATGGAAAACATGTTTGGTGACATTTTAAGCGACCAGGGCGGCGGTATTTTGGGTTCCTTGGGCTTGATGCCTTCAGCATGTATCGGACCTGAAAAAGCTTATTATGAGCCTTCGCATGGTTCGGCCCCGGATATTGCCGGAAAAAATATCGCTAACCCTTATTCGATGATCGGTTCGGTGGCGATGATGTTGGAAAACAGCTTCGATATGAGTGCTGAGGCCAAAAATGTCTGGGCCGCGATGCAAGGCGTGTTTGCCGACGGTTATTCCACTGCGGATTTGTCCAAGCCCGGTAGCGGCGTAACGATGATCAGTACGGTGGAATTCGGTGACAAGGTTGTTGAAAAACTGCGGCAAATGCCAAAAGTTTAACGAGATGAGATAAAACTGGAGGTATCATCTTCCCCTAAAAACCTTCTTGGGCATTTTCGTCAATGTGGCCGGCTAAACAGTTTGGAACGATCATGTTGACGAATTGCCAATGCTGCCCCTTGCCGACATTGATTGGTCAACGGATCTTAACAGGTAACTGATTCTGTCGCTCAGATAACTGACAGATATTTTTTCATTCCTATATAATAGCCCGTCTTTTAGGGGGTGGGTTTAGCTGCCCGACTGGATTTTCCTTATAAAACATGCAATTCGATTTATTAGCCTGTGACGGTCACGCCCGTCACGGAAGGCTCACATTTGCCAGGGGCATCGTGGAAACGCCCATTTTTATGCCGGTTGGCACTTACGGTTCGGTCAAGTCGATGACACCCGATGAACTGACCGGTATCGGCGCGCAGATCATTCTCGGCAACACGTTTCATCTGATGCTGCGGCCGGGCATGGATGTGATGAAAGCGCATGGCGACCTGCATGACTTTATGCAGTGGGATAAGCCGATATTAACCGATTCAGGCGGTTTTCAGGTATTCAGTCTG
>JBNLEI010000261.1:0-3486 GCA_050304855.1 Methylococcaceae bacterium | reverse complement strand
CCTAAAGGCGGGTGGCTCGACTTCGATCCGACCAACGACTGCCGGGCCGGAGAACGTCATGTAACGTTGGCATGGGGACGCGATTACAATGACGTCACACCGTTAAAGGGATTGGCCGTGGGCGGAGGGAAACACCGTATTGGCGTTTCCGTCGATGTAGCGAGACATAACTAGGGAAAAGCAAAGCGATTTTTTCTCGGAGAGCATGAATGGACGACCAACAGCGCTCGATGCAAGCAATTGATTTTGTGAAAAGAATAAAATCGTTATTTATTGACCGGGGCTGTGAAACCCGGGATGGAATTATCCAATGCTTTCCTGGGCGTAGTTTCGCGTTTCTGAGCGTGATAACCGATCCGTTCCTACAGATTTACCAATAACGCCATTCCCTTCGTGCGGCATCCGGGCTAGAATGGCGGTTTCGATGATTTCAATTTGAATAGCTTGAATCACCTATGACTTATTGTATTGCTGCCTCAATCGACGAAGGATTAGTGCTGGTTTCCGACTCCAGGACCAATGCCGGTATCGACAATGTCAGTTCCTACGGCAAAATGCACGCCTTTGACACTAAAGAGGATCGCACCTTGGTGCTGCTCAGCGCAGGCAATCTGGCGACGACCCAGGCCGTGCTGGAACAGTTACACCGAGATAAAATCAAGGATGCAAAAATCAATCTGAATACCGTCGATTGTTTATCGGAGGCGGCACACTATTTAGGACAAGTCAGCGTGGAAAAGCAAAGGCAGCACAAGGAGGCTGCGGGGCAAAACGCTTTCGATCCGTCCGCGAGTTTTATCGTTGCCGGACAGATCGGCCAAGAGGAACATGGCGCCTTCATGATATACCCTCAAGGCAACAGCATCACTACCTCGGACAATACTCCTTTCCTACAAATCGGCGAGATTAAATACGGCAAACCTGTGCTGGATCGCTTCCTGACTCCGGAAACATCGATTGACGAAGCGGCACGCTGCTGTCTGGTATCGATGGATTCAACCGTTCGCAGTAATGCCGGCGTCGGTCCGCCCATTGAATTGTTGATCTACCGCAAGGATAGCTTTTCACTCAGCGAATATTTTGTCTTTAAGGACGACGACAAGTACATGCTGGGATTGCGCCGGCAATGGGAAGACAAACTCAAAGAAGCGTTCGCACAATTGCCTATGCTGGACAAAAAATACGCCAAGCCTTTGGTGGCACGCCTTTAACGAGTGGCTTCAAACCGGCAAACGGGATGGCATTGCCTTAATCTCATTTTCTCCAAGGAAAAGCCGATCAAATCGGCTTTTCCAATATTCACGGAAGCACGAACGAATTCGATCGCGGAAAACAATCGATTTTTCAAGCAAATTTAACCGATTTTTTTTGCCGGGTATCTGAAAGTGAAGTTCAGGACGGATTTATTTGGCACACCCCCTCTAGAATAGCTTTTTCCTACTATACCGCGGAATTCGCCTCCTTCTCGACCCTTTCGCCGCTATATTAATCTTTTCCAAAAACCCCGGATCACGATTCCGCGCACCGTTTTACGCCACATCAGGTCTTTTCGCACAAAACCAATGCGGCACTTCTCGCCGGACAGTACGATTCCATTACACCCCGGAAAATCTATTCATTTGATTTAAAATCGTTTTCTAGCGCCTTCCGACGCTGGTATGGCATTTGCTTGATCATCGTCAACGGCGCTTACGGGCGTCAGGCGCAACTCCTTACATAGAAAGCAACGATGAAATCACTCTCCTTCCAACGTCACGGAGACAAAGAGAACTCCGAATTTTTTGAACATTATCTGGAAAAATTACTGGCCGAGCGCGACCGCGTCGGCTTGACCGATATGATCGGCCAGATCGAGGCTTTAATGATCACGGTGGACCCCGACCAGTCGATCCGATACGTCGGCGAGCTCTGCCTAATGACCCCCTATCACTACCTGGTCACGCTGGAAAGCGAGTCTCACTGGACCCATGTACTGCGGATCGATATGGATTCGCCCGATTTGCTGGTCAGGGAAGTCAAGGATCCGGCCACGCGCGGCATCTTTCGAAGCCTGAACGAGGTCTATCCGATCGGCGCAAGCAAACCGAACAGCCGCTATATCGGCGAAATTCTGCGGGCCGACAACATGAGCGATGTCGTCCGCCTGCAAAAAGAGCGAGAATTCCGTTTCTTCTCCCAGGATGAAATCCGACGTCTGGAGATGCCCGGAAATTTAGCGATCAGCAAGCCGTCACCTTATACGCATAATATCGTTGCCTACATGGAACGGCCTGAAAACCAGCTTCGCGTCTATTCCCTGGGGCTATCCAGCATTCGCAACGACGTGCAGTCGGCTTATTTGCAAGCCAAAGAGCTGCAGGCGGAAATGGCTATCGACACAATGCTTAATCCGATCGACCATCTGGCCACGCGCATCTACAGCCAAAACAGGGAGAACGCCATCCTCGAATGGCTGTCTCTGTCCAGTTACTTCTATTGGGGATCTTACGATATCAAGGACCAGAACTCGTCAACCAACGTCACCAAAAGCGTGCACTTCAGCGACGAGATCAACAGCCCGGCGAAGGTATTTACCGCCAGCAATTCGCCCTATTTCGTCAATCATCTGGAAAAAAGGCCCTCGCCCACGGAAACCTTCGTACGCAACTACGGCCCACGTCTGCATCATCTGGCCATCGGCGTCAACGACGGCGAGCACAACGGCATGGAAAATATCGACTATGTCGTGGACGCTATCGCCCGGCAAGGGAAGAAGTTTCTTCTCGACGTCATCGGCTCGCGCGAGGAAGGCATCAAACAGATTTTTTCCAGTGCCTCCGAACACTCGTCTCTGATTATCGAGTATGTGCAACGATTCGGCGATTTCGATGGTTTTTTCACCAAGCAGAACGTCGCCGAACTGACTCATGCCGCCGGCGTAGAAGAAGAGCTGCTATCCATGCAGAAGGCTTCCGTAACTTCTTGAGGTACAGCTACCAGAAAACGTTGTTGAGGGAGGTAAATTGGGGTCGGTTCAGGATTTAACGCTTTCTGATGCCTTAAAAAACCCGCTCAGCTTTTCAGCTAGCGGGTTTCAGGTCTTTGCCGAATTTTTAATGACTTTCGTCCGTGAGGTCCGGAATCATAGAGCCTGATAAACAGGCAAATACGGGGACTTTTTTAAGAGTTGCTACATTTTATTTTCCGTATATTCCCTTATTACGCTTCTCTTGGCTCAACCGATTTTCAACTTATGACCGAAAATCGAGTTGTTTCCAGTTCTGCATATCCACCTCCTCTTGAAAATAAAAAAACCCTTCACTCCTATTTTATCACTGGGATTGTTCAATTTGACCTTGGGTTACTGATTCTCCAGCTTTTCTCGTGTAAGGGAACCTCTGAAAAACTAACGTTCCAAACGGCGGTGGCTCAAAAATTGGCCACTATTTCAAATAGTGGCGCTGATTTTTATAAAAAACAGCCGTTTTTTCTGAAAACAAGCCCATT
>JBNLEI010000260.1:0-1886 GCA_050304855.1 Methylococcaceae bacterium | reverse complement strand
AAAAAGTCGAGAAAAGGTTCTTGCAAAGCTTCATTAGACCTTAATTTAACGATGACAGAGCCATCGGCTTGCACAACCTTTTCAAATTTGATTTTAGGGAGAAAGTAATTCCAAGGAATACCAGCCTCATCAAACTTCTCTGGCGGAGCCAACCTAACCTGAAGTTCATTAGGATTTTCACCGGCAGACAGTAATAGGTTAATTTCGGCATCGAGTCTTTGATTCAGAGCAGAATGCAATTTAAGATCGCCAATTCCTAAAGGCTGTGCACTAACCGGAGCCAGTAACGAAATAACGGCTAAAGTTTTAGTTAAATTGCGCACTTCGCTCTCCTACAACAAAAATATTGACCACAATTCTTTACCGAGATTAACCATAGTTAGTGGGTAAGCTTAGTCTAGATGTAATTTTTTACCAGATCTTCGGCTATTTGTACGCTGTTTAAAGCTGCGCCCTTCCTCACATTATCGCCCACTACCCACAAATCAATACCTTGCGGATGAGAGATATCCTCGCGAATCCGCCCGACGAATACTTCGTCATGTCCGGATGACTCTGTTACGGCAGTTGGGTAACCTCCATCAGAACGTTCGTCCAACACTTTAACACCTGGGGCCTCCTGCAATAATTCACGGACTTTCTCGGCCGAAATCTTGGCTCTAGTCTCGATATGAACCGCCTCGGAATGACCAAAGAAAACCGGCACCCGCACCGCAGTCGGGTTAACCTGTATGCTTTCGTCACCGAGAATTTTGCGGGTCTCCCAGACCATTTTCATTTCTTCCTTAGTGTAGCCGTTCTCCATGAAAACATCGATTTGTGGCAACACATTGAAAGCGATCTGTTTCGGATAAACTTCGGCTTTAACCGGCTTTGCGTTCAATAACGCCGCAGTTTGCGTCGCCAACTCCTCGATCGCTTCTTTACCGGTACCGGAAACAGCCTGATAAGTGCTGACATTGATACGGGAAATACCGACAGCATCATGAATCGGTTTTAACGCCACCAACATCTGTATCGTCGAACAGTTGGGATTTGCGATAATTCCATGTTTTTTATAATCGGCAATTCTATCCGGGTTGACTTCAGGCACGACTAACGGAATTTCGTCATCATAGCGAAATTGTGACGTATTATCGATCACGACACAGCCAGCCGCTGCGGCTTTCGGCGCATATTCAGCCGAAATGCTTGCGCCAGCCGAAAACAGCCCGATTTGCACCTTGGAAAAATCGAATTCGGCCAGGTCTTGCACTTGCAAAGACCCACCTTTAAAAGGGATACGTTTACCGGCAGAACGACTGCTGGCCAACGCGTAGACATTGCCTACCGGAAAATTGCGTTCTTCCAGAATAGACAACATGGTTTCACCGACCGCGCCGGTCGCTCCGACCACGGCCACATCATAAGTTTTAGACATTTTTATGCTCCAGTTTTTAAGACATGAAAGATGCATCTTTGTCCTTGTCATGTCTAGGCTGGGTTACGACAACATGGATGCAGGAGCAATGACTGAGCGTAACCCAACAAAATTAAGTTGGGTTACCAGGAACCCAACCTACCTTCGACAAACAGCGGTTAAATCAATCCGCAAACAGCCACGGCGCACGTTTAGCTCTTTCGGCTTCATACGCTTTAATAGTATCGGCATGCTGTAAGGTCAAGGCGATATCGTCCAAGCCATTCAACAAGCGGTGTTTACGTGTTTCATCGACATCGAAACCAATGACTCGACCAGCCGGCGTCGTGATCGTTTGCGCCTGCAAGTCGATCGTCAATTGATAACCGTCTTCCAGCTCTTTGAACAAACTATCGACGACATCGGCATCCAGAACAATAGGTAAAATACCGTTCTTGAAACAGTTGTTATAGAAGATATCGGCAAA
>JBNLEI010000259.1:0-10254 GCA_050304855.1 Methylococcaceae bacterium | reverse complement strand
TCACAAATATTGTAATGATAAATAGCGGTTATGGCCAAAATTGCTAAGATAATGAAAGAAGGTAATCGAGGTGCTTGGTTGAACAGTCCAACCTCGAGTTTTAAGGGCAGGTTAACACTCACGAGTCATGAACAAGTATTTACGAAGTTGCTGGATAGCCAAAGTTCCTTTAATTTGTTGGATAGTGATATTTCTTTGGCCGCTGTCGGTAGCAGCTAACTCCGATATCCGATCACTCAAGTCAACTGTCGATATCGTATTAAGCAATCCAGAACATCTATATTTGGCGAAGTCAAATTTCTTGGCTCATCAGTCAGCGTTGAAAAAGCTTTACGGGGCGTCTCCCGATCCGTTTTTGTGGATTAACGATAATGAATCCGGGAATGTCGTAGCGGATCTTCTGGAGTGGCTTGAGTCGGCTACTGAGAGCGGTTTGAATCCAGCCGATTACGAAGTTGACCGTCTCAGTGCGAAATGGCGGGAATTATCTAAAAAAGCTGTGATTTATGACCATGAACGTGCGTTGTTCGATACTGCTTTAAGTATTGCCGCATTACGCTATTTAGGCGATTTGCAAAGAGGGCGTATTACTGCACAGAGTATCCGGCTCGGTTCCCAACCGCCGACCGATTTTGAACGGTTGATTGGATTGTTGCTTAACGCGCAACAAAAGGGGAGTATTCGCGCTTTGACCGAGCAGGTTGAACCGGATCATGTGCAATATCGTCAGCTTAAAGTAGTATTGCAGAAATACAGGGAGTTGGCCCGCCTTTATCGATTTCCTACCCTATTATTTGAAGATTCTTTAAAACAAGGGGATCGCGATTTGCAATTGCCAATATTGCGGCGCAAATTGGCGGTGTTTGGACTGCTGACGAATTCCGATGTTGATGTTTCTGAAGATGATATTTATCAAGGGGATTTGGTAGAAGCTGTTAAACAGTTTCAACGTCGTCATGGGCTGGATGACGATGGTGTCATCGGAAAAATGACATTGGCTGCGCTGAATATCCCACTATCAGAACGGGTGAAACAAATTGAACTGGCGATGGAGAGGTGGCGTTGGTTGCCTAAATTAGATGAGACACAGCGTTTAATACTAGTCAATATTCCAGCTTTTCGATTATGGGCGTATCGGTCTGGGAGCCTTGAGAGCGATAGCGAATTGTCGATGAAGGTGATTGTCGGCATTGCCCGCGAGAATCAGACACCTTTACTGATGGCCAGAATGGCTTATTTGGAGTTCGGCCCATATTGGAACGTACCCAAGAATATCACGCAGGAAGAGATTGTGCCTAAGCTCCGGCAAGACCCTGAATATCTCAATCGCCAGAATATGGAGTTAGTCAGATTTTTCAACGATTCGGCCGAGCCTCAGGAGTTTAATCTTGAAAACCTGGAGTTATTGCAACAGGGTAAAATGAAAGTCAGGCAGCGTCCCGGTCCTGGCAACTCGTTAGGCAAGGTAAAGTTTATTTTTCCCAACAAATATTCGGTTTATCTACACGACACGCCATCGCAGTCATTGTTCAGGTCGGAACGTAGAGACTATAGTCATGGCTGTATTCGAGTCGAAAATCCGTTGGCTTTGGCTGAATATACTCTGCGTTCCAATCAAGAGTGGCGGGCTGAACGGATCAGCAGTGTCATGCGCAATAGCGTTAGAAAAAGAGTTGTAATCAAAGACTCAATTACAGTACTGATTTTTTACAATACTGTTCAAGTGATCGACGGCGAAGAGTATTTTTTTGAGGATATTTATGGTTATGATGATGAGCTGTATCAAGCTTTGAATCAGCGGCCCGATACAGCCGATTTATTGTCTGCCGGAATTTAAGTAATGCTATCGGACTACCAAAATCGAACGCGGCCGGTATCCAAGTGCACGAAATTGGATTCGGGGTAATAGCCGACCCCTCCTTTACGCATGGCGATTGCTGCATTGCGGATGGTTCCGGAGTTAACGCCTTCTATTCGGATGTCGATCGCTTTTCCCAGCATATGCAGGCTTTTTTGGGCGACCCCGCTAGTGGTTTTTTTCAGCATTGAATTGCTGATGGGCGAGCGGTAGCCGGAAATGACTTGAAACGGTTTGTTGACGCCTAGGCGGTTTTTCACGGCATACAACAGATCGAAAAGCTTAGGGTCCATTGCAAATGTGTCGCCTGATCTGTGGTCGCGGAGCAGATTGTTCATTTCCTGCAAGGCGTCGCTGAGATATCGGCCGTTTTCAAAGTAAGTCAATGCTAATTTTTCACCTGTGTGCAAATTATCAAATGCTAACAGGCGCGGTTGATAGGTTTTGTCGACAGTTGCGGTTGCTATACTTGGAAGTGCTAATGTCGCGATCGAGCAACCTAACCCTTGAACAAAACGGCGGCGCGATAAGAGTTTTTGCTGTGTTTTATTGATGTCGGTCATAGTAAATCAATCAATTTCGGAGGCTGCTGGAGCTTTTTACGGGGAAATCAGTAAAACAAGCATAGTCACATAAATAAAAAGGAAATCATAAAAAGCAATTTGTGTGAACTTTATCAAAGAAGGAATAAGATAAATAGAAGGAGACTTCATGGCTTTCTTCTATCCCAATATCTATATTAAGGTACAAATCTTAAGAAAGTATTAATGTTGAAATGTTGCGGCATTCGTTTTATTGTAAACGATCGCTTTAAGATGGAAATCAATTAAGAGTTAGCAGGAATATTTAAGTTGATTTTGCAAGGAAAACAAGAACATATTTTTTGAGTTTGAACGATTCTCAACTGACTTCAATGAACGCCTACAGAACGAACTTGGCGGAAGTCTTTGCGATATATTAAGGTGCATCATGGATACTTAGAGTATCGAAACGAAAGCGAGCAGACAAAAAATAAAATCGTCTATAAATTACCCATCCTAAAATAAAATGAGTGAAAATAAATTACCTGAAAACGCTAGGCTTAAACTGGATTTGATGTTCGAGGGTATTCGTTACACAGAAGCTCTTGGTCAGGCCGCGGAAGATGCATTTCCAAATTTTTATCCTTATCGGTTCGCTCCTGGTGAAAAAGATCCGACTGGAACGGGTAAAGCTAAGATTCCTTATCTGTTGATTACGGAAGATGATGTGCTTTTGCGTATAAAAGGCAACGGTCAGTCTAACTGGTTTGTTGATGGCAATAAAATCAACGGCTATCAACTGCGTCATGATCAGAAAAAATATTCGGATCAAGCCGTGAGTTTTGCCCCATTGCCTGATTGGATGAAGTCGACCACCCTAGACGGAACGCCGATGGTGCAAACGGGTGTTAGTCTTCACAGCGATATGGCGGTAGTTAATATCGCTCCCGCTTGTCAATATTTTTTATCAGATAAAGAAAACGGCGTTTCCATGCGCTGCGGATTTTGTGCTTATGGCGCTCCCGATGCACGTAGCGAACAGTTAGGTCAACAAATGGATAAGATTGACTTACCAGAATTGACTTACACACGAATGCAAGAAGCCTTGCACGAAGTGATCGTAAGTAACGAGGTGCGTCACATTTATCTGGTTGGAGGGTCAATGGAAGACTGGCATGAAGAAGGAAGACGTTTTGTCGAGATAGCTCGCCACGTTCAAGCGGTCAATCAGCATAAAATACCGGTTACTTGCGGTTCTGGCGCCATCCCCGATGATTATATAAAACAGCTTCACGACGAAAATTTGGTCGACGCAGTTTGTTTTAATCTTGAAGTCTGGTCTGAAGATTTATTTGCCAAGGTCTGTCCGGGCAAGCAGCGGTTCGTGGGGTACGAGCGCTGGATAGCGGCTTTGGAATATGCTGTAGGGTTATTTGGCAAAGGACGCGTCTATACTGCAATGGTAGCCGGAATTGAACTGGAGCCGGAATATGGAGTGGATGCAGAGAGCGCTGCGGATTTGGCTTTACGAGGTGCGGAGGATTTGTGTTCAAGGGGGATTATTCCGATATATTCGCTTTACTGGCCGGTAGCGGGCAGAAATTTACCGGAAACGTTCGCCTCGTTACGTCAGTATTTTGCAAAATTGAATAGCGGTTATGCTGATATTCGTAAAAAACATGGCTTACAAATCTGGGAAGGATTTATGTGCCATCGTTGTGCTTATATGCAATTGGAATGTGATATTGATAGGCAGAACAATAATCAGGAGACAATAAAGTGACACAACAGAATTCTTTTCCAAGTCCGGCACCGGTCATGGCGTTGGCAACAGCTTATTGGAATTCGCAGATTTTCCTGACCGCTCATCGGTTGGGGTTATTTACGCTATTGGCAAAAACGCAAAAAAACAACGAAGAAATTGCGGCGGGCCTTAATACTAAAGTGCGTCCGACTTCGTTTTTACTGAATGCTTGTGTCGCTTTAGGGTTGCTGGAAAAAAACGGAAGTCAATATAGCAATGCCGCGATGACTGAGGCATTTTTGGTGCCGGGATCGCCCGCCTATATGGGTAATGCGATCAGCTATAGTGACGACTTGTATGAAACCTGGGGTAAGCTTGAACAATCTTTGCGGGAAGATCGGCCGATGCTTGCCCCTGACAATTATTTAGGATCAGATCCGGAGAAAACCCGCCATTTCGTTTATGGCATGCACAATAGGGCGATGGGGACAGCGAGCGCTTTGGTTGAACTGGTAAATCTGAACGGACGGGACCAATTACTAGATATCGGGGGAGGTCCAGGCACTTATTCTTGCCTGTTAGCAGGAAAATATCCTCATCTGAAAAGCAGAGTGATGGATTTGCCAGGAATCACTGCGCACGCTGATGATATTATCCAGTCCATGGGGAAGTCCGAACAGGTCAGTACTTTTCCTGGCGATTATCACTCGACTATGTTTCCGGAAGGAAATGATGTCGTATTAATATCCGGTGTTTTTCATAGGGAATCGGAAGAGGACTGTCGAAAACTGATACAGAAGGCATCCGCTAGTTTGAATGAAAACGGGATGTTGATTATCAGCGATGTTTTTACCGATGAAGGTGGCAGTAGTCCGGTTTTTGCCACGTTATTTGCCGTCAATATGCTACTGACTGCTGAAAATGGCGGAATTCACAGCGATAGTGATGTCGTTAGATGGATGGAGGAATCCGGGTTCGGCAGTCTTGAGACCAAGTTGTTTCCCGAGCCGATGCCTCATCGGCTGGTAGTTGGCATTAAAAATTGAGAGATGTTGTTATGAAAAAGGGAATAATTTTTTTTTGCATTTCTGTATTATTTTTAGCCGGTTGTGCTCAGCATGAAATACAACAATCTGAGCTCCCAGAGTTTCCAGAGCTCCCGGGCGAAAATAAAACAGCCATCAGCAAGTTAGATAATGGGATTTATAAAATAGGTCAGATAATTGTTGATAAACAGGCAAGAAAATTTGAAATAACCGGAAAAGTGCTTCGTTTGGAACAACCGCTCGAGTTTTTGGCGGTTGCGAAAGAAGGCGAAAGAGGTTATGAAAGTTTTTTGGAGCTGGACGCAGATGTCTATCAGTTTAATCTAGCCTGTATTTTTATCGGACTCGATAAAAATAAAGGAAAGTCTCCTGAATTCCATTTTGATTCGACTCCAGTAGAGGGTGATGCGGTTGAGATATGGATTTCCTGGGAAACCAATGGCAAAAGTTACCGTGTAGAAGCATCGGATTTCTTTAAAAATCAAGAAAGGAGTCTGAGCAGTGGCGAATGGGTATACACGGGCTCTTCTTTTGTTTCAGAAGAATTCGGTGGAGGATATATGCCGGCACTGAATGGAGGAACATTGGTTGGTTTTGTTCATGACCCGGCAAGCATTATCGAGCATCGTGTTGGTTTTGGCGCGGACAGTTTCTCCCAGGTTGCTTTGGCGGAAGAGTGGCCAATTTCAGTCAACGCGCCGGTACATGTCGAGTTCAAATATGTCGGCGCTACGTTAAACCGTTAACTAAGAAGTCGATTAGGACCAGAGCATTAGGAGATTAAGGTACTGAGTAATGGTTCTAGTCGGGTAAGTTTGAACCTTCGCTTTAGTATTATTGATCAATTTATACGTCGGCGATCTGTGTCGACAAATAAATGCATAGAAATAATGCTGACGATTATTGTCGTTTAAATACTTAGAAATACTTCGCGAGGGTAGTACGATCGAGTCTAAGGTTAAGGGCTCGTTTGGTCTTTGAATTTATACTTCCAGACTAGCCAGCCGATCACAGGTAGTAGCATCGGAATCAGAAGTCCAAAGCCGAAAATATTGTCTGGGTTCAGTGCTGCGCCGTTGCCGGTTAATACCGCTGCAAAGATTCCGTTGGCAAAAGCGGAAACAAAAATGAAATCCTTTAATTCCACCTTGCCTGCGCCAGCAGCAAACGTAACCGCTTCGGCTAGGACCGGTATTGGTCTGCTGACAGCGAGTACCAGTAATGTCGGGGACTCCGCCAGTGATTCGGAAGATTGATTTATTAAGAATCGTCCGACGGAATAACCGATCAGGTTACCGATAAGCAACCCAGACCATGTCCAAACAAATCCGCTGAAAAAATCCAGGCGTGCTCCCAGCATGGTGCCGACTATAGTCGACGGAATCGGTAAAAGTACATCCGCAGCAAGTAACGATGCGCCGGTGATGCCGAATAGAAACGCATTATCATCGGTATTCGATAACCATTTTTCTCCGGGTAATTCCCCGATCAAGATAAAAGGGATAATCGGAATTAACAGAGAAATGATGATAATCCAGAACAAATGCATAGGTGAATGTTGTTCAGCCATCGTTTTGCTCACTGTCAGCGCGGTATATTTAAATACATTAGTCGGAAAATTTCAGCGGATTTAGTATTGCAAACCGAACCCTAGAATAAAGTTTCTTCCGGCTTCATTCAATCCTGAACCGTGGATCCGATAATCTTTATCAGTGATATTATCAAGAGCCAGAGTCAATTCTGCGTACTTGTTGATTTTCCAACCGCCACGCAAATTGTAGACAGTGTAGCCTGGAGTACCGCCGGGTGGAATGCGTTGCGTATCAGCTTGGTCTCTGGTCGATAGCCGGTCTTGCTTGTCGGCGATCGTTATAATTCCCTCCAACCAAAGGTCGTTAGCGGGAGCGTCCCATCTGAGCCCGAAGTTAGCGGTAAGCGGCATCATTCTGTCAATAGGTTCTTCGGCAGAAAGCGGGCTGGAGGTTGGGAAAGTGTCAACTTTGCCCTCTAGCCAAGTCACAGAAGTGAACGTTTTCCATTGAGGGTGGAATCTGTAAAAGCCTCCGAATTCGATGCCGTGAATAAAACCTTTGCCGGCATTTCTTTTGGTGACTTCGTTATCGCCATCGATCACATTTCCGGTCGGGGTCCGAATAATCATGTCTTCAATATCGGTATAGAAATAGGCAATCTGCGCCGACCAGTTGTCGTATTGTGTTTTGAAACCAATTTCGTAAGAGATAAATTGCTCTGGATCCAGGTCTAGCGCAGCCGTTTCTATTTCATTGCTTCGCGCCGTATCAAGACGGGTCAGATCCGACAGGTTAGGAGCGCGAAAACCTTGTGAAATACCTCCGAAAAGGTTCCAATGATCTTGGTCGTCGATGTGGTACAGAAAACGAAAACTGCCGGCAAAATTATCCCAATCGTTGCTATACGAGGTCGCCAATCCGGTAACCGGATCTTTAAATCGTCCCGCATCCACCGCTGCATAGGTAAATCTACCGCCGAATATCAGATCCAAATCTTCCCACGGCGAATATTCGTTTTGTATATAGACGTCAAATAAGTCGTAATTGGCGTCATCAGCCACTGGCCCTTGTATTTCCGCAGAGTCAAAAGTGCCGTCAGCGTTGTATTTTAGACTGTGCGAATCGACTTCATCATGGTAATACTCGATACCATACGTCCATTTGCCGAAATCGGTCAAACTGCCTAATTGCAATGTGAAACCTACCGTATCGACTTCAAAGCCCGAACGATCTCTTTTGTCGTTAGATTTGATGCGCAAACGCTCTTCATCCTGTTGTTGGAAGGAAGCGCCGATCTTAATATCGTCGATAAACGAATCGATGTGGTCAATTTCGTATTTTAAATAGGTCAGTTCTCTGTTTTGGTCCAACGAACGCTGCTTTTCGTCTCCCACGGTGGTACCCTTCCAGGGGACGCCGAAAATAGTTTTATGCGTTCGCCAGGCGTCGTCGATATCGACATGCTGATGAGCAACGGTTATTTTTGAATCCCGGGTTAGAGAGTAATCGGCCTTGAAGTTCACACCGGTATCGGTATAACCAGTCATCGGTTGAATTCCAACGCTATCTCCACCTTCCAGATCACCAAAGTCCCTGTAGGTTACGCCGATCAGGAAACCCAAGCGGTCGTCGTAGTTGCCTGAAGTTTCGAAATGTCCGCTATGAGAGTTTTCGGCATCTGCGTAACGATAATAAGCACTCGGGTGCAGATTGAAGCCGGTTTCCGTTCCTCTATTTCCGCGCGACAATAGATTGACGGTTCCTCCGACGGCGTCGCTGCCGTATAACACCGAACTAGGGCCTTTAATGATTTCCATTCGGTCGATGCTATAAGGGTCTATCGTGTTCGAATACTGATTCGGACCGTCTCTAAACACTGAATTGTTCAAGCGGATACCGTCGATCAAAAATAGCGTTCGAAAACCGGTGAAACCGCGAATAATCGGAGAGCCTTGTCCATGCCCGGTTTTTTGAACCATAATGCCGGGAGTATATTTCATCGATTCCGGTATAGTTCGATTCAGTGTTTGAGCCGCATTGTTGTTGAGCGTGATAACGTCTGCCGAATAAGGTAATTCGACCAAGGGTTTTTCCGTGCGAGTGGCCGTTATGACCATCGGTTCGAACAGTAGATTTTCCTGTTCGGGATGAATGGCGGCAATAGCGGCGCTGCTAATTGAATACAAAGACAAAATTAAAAGTGATTCTTTGTTCATCGGTCTCTCTTTGGCGTATTAGGTTTCGAAGCAAATACTAGACTATAAAGTAAGTTATTTTCAAGAATCATCAGTATCAAATAAAATACTAAGGCGATTGACAGTAGTTCTTTTCTAATAGAAGTATTTCCGGAGGATGCAATGGAATTCAGTGTCTTTAGCATTGAGTGTTTTTGTATTGCCTCGACGGTTTTGTCTATTGTCGTGGAAGCCGATGTTGGTTCCGTAGGGACAAATTCTTTAGATTCATTGAATAAATGTAATTGCGTTTTAGCATCGCCTATGCGGATAAATACCCTGTGAGGTCCTTCCCGTTCTAAATTCAGGACGGTTGTGTAATGCCCTGGAGCGGTAGCCGGTATTGTCTGTTCCTTTATTTGTTTTAGCGGGTCAACAACTAGCAGCGCGGCTGAGGGCGAATGATTCCATTGCCGTTTTGAGGTCATGGCGTCTATAACTAAACGGAACTGATCGGATTCTTTGTAGACATTGATTTCTGTATTGACGGGGGAGGTGTTGATCGACGACCAATCTATTAAGCCTTCGATCAGCGTGCTCCAATATTCCCACTTTTTCCAGTTATTGGCCCATTGATTCAGGCCCGCCGGTAGAGCAATGACTTTTCCCGCTCCCGAATGCTGCGCGGCTAAAAGCGGATCGCCTTTATCGGATATTAGAAAAACTTGACTGTTTTTCTTTGCTTTGGTGACCGCAGTTGACGAAAGGTCGGGCCAATTCGGTAGTTCAGGAAGAAACGGCAATGGTTGTATTTCCTGAACCTTTATGACGCGTTGATCAATCGGTGTCCGCCTTTGGTCGAGTTCTTTGCGCATCAACAGGGGGAGCTGGGCGCTCGAGTCTATGGTCAGGAATCTTCCATTATTGAATTCGGTTAGCCGCTTAAGTCCTAGCATCTCAATTTTAGGGTCGATCGCCAACACAATAACGGTCGTTTTTTCCGCTTTTACTAGAGCTTCCGCCGCTGTTAACTCCTTATCGTCAATAAATCCGTCGGTCACTAAAATCAAAATCCGGTTTTGAGCAGCGGTTTTGGCGAATTCTTCGAAAGCAGCATTCAAGGCCGGTTTTATCAACGTGCCGCCGTTGGCACGCGCAATGAACTTTTCCTTAATTACGTTTTCTGGGTCGGTGTAGTGTTGAAGGGGAAGCAAGAGGTGTGGCGTGATGTCGAAGCTGATTAATGCGATTTTATCGTGACTGTTTTGTGCCCGCAGAGATTCGATGATAGCCTGGCGGGCCATAGCAATTGGACGGTTGCCGCTCGGGTCCTTTTCCATGCTTCCGGATTTATCAACGAGAAAAATGATGGAAGCAGC
>JBNLEI010000258.1:0-17758 GCA_050304855.1 Methylococcaceae bacterium | reverse complement strand
CCACTCTGCACCGATGCATACATCGCCACTCCATTCATGCTACATCCTCTTCGGCTCCGTACTGGATCATGCGTTCGACAAAAAACTCCAGATAGCCTCCCGGTTGTGCCTTGATGGGCCAATGGTCGACTTTTCGCGCCAGATTTTTAAATGCCAACGCCGCCTTGCTCTGAGGGAATGCTTCAACAACCGGACTTTGTTTCTGCACTGATTTACGTAAAAAATCGTCCATAGGGACAGCCCCGACATACTGCAGATTGACGTCCAGATAACGATCAGTCACTTTGGTCAATTTACTGAATAAATTCTGTCCATGCTCCGACGACTGAACCATATTGGTAATAATATGAAAACTGTTCAGGCCATAATCCCGGTTCAACAATTTGATATAGGCGTAAGCATCGGTCAACGAAGTCGGTTCATCGCATACGACAACAATGATTTCTTGACAGGCCCGGGCAAAATTGACCACGCTTGCGGAAATCCCGGCGGCGGTATCTACAATCAATACATCCAGGTCCTTGTCGACATCGCTGAAGGCTCGAATCACTCCCGCCTGCTCGATGGTGGACAAATCCGACATGTGCTGAATACCCGATGAGGCTGGAATAACCCTTAGTCCCGCAGGGCCGGTCAGCATAATCTCGTTTAACGTTTTTTCGCCTTTTAATACATGAGACAAATTAAATTTAGGCGACATTCCCAATAATATATCGACATTGGCCAGCCCCATGTCGGCGTCGAGCAATGCTACTCTGCGCCCCATTTGCGCCAATGCCACGCCCATATTCACGGACAAATTGGTTTTGCCAACGCCGCCTTTACCACTGGTAACGGCAATCACCCGCACCGGTTTCATAGTTCTCATCTTTCTAATTCCAGCTGCCTGATCGGTTGGCTTAAGCATAACCTTCCGCCACCCAGTCTTCGTAACTTAAATCATTAGTATAGTCGTTTTCCCGCTCGATCCCAGTCGCACATAAATTGATTATGGATTCCGCCTCCGGCATATGAATGTCTTCAGGAACCTGTTGTCCGTCAGTCAAAAAAGACAACGGCAATTGATGTTCGATGATCGCCGATAATGCCGCGCCTTGGGCGACCGATTCATCCAGTTTAGTCAATATTCCGGCTTGCGGTTCATATTGCCGAAATGCTTCGATAATTTCATTCATCGCTTTATATTGCGTAGCAGCCGACATGACCAGATAAGTTTTGATCGGCATGTCGTCCTGCTGGAGTGTTTTAATCTGTTCCGCCAACCGCATATCACGCTGACTCATCCCCGCCGTATCAATTAAAATCAAACGCTTATCGCTAAAGCTTTGTATATGGCGACGCAGTTCCTCCGCATTATTGGCCACTCTGACCGGTACATCCAAAATCCTGCCGTAGGTACTCAATTGTTCGTGCGCGCCGATCCTGTAATTATCTGCCGTTATTAACGCCACTTCGCGGGAACCGTGTTTCAAAATGAACTGAGCGGCAATTTTAGCAATCGTGGTCGTTTTACCGACTCCGGTCGGCCCGACCAACGCAACGACACCTCCTTCATCGAGCAAACGATCGCTGGCAATCGGCATTATTCTGGCCAGCATTTCCAAGGCTTTGGAAAATGCCAATTCGACATCCTTATGAGTACCCAATCGGTTGGCGATTTTAATCGACAGTTTTTTGGAGAAGCCCATGTCGGACAACCGGTGCAGTAAATCTAATCGGGTCGGCTGACGATCCGCACCTTGCTGTAAATTCAATTCAGCCAGTTTGGCATCCATGGCGAACTTTAAACTGTCCATTTCCTTCCGCATCTCACTGCGCACTTCCTGCATCAATTGTTCAACAGAAAGTCTCGGCTGTTGCTCGCTTCTGTCAGAAACCGATGCAACCGACCGCCCTTTGGAAGCGGTTGGCGATTTGACTTGAAGCTTTTCGGTAATTTTTTCGCTTTGCCGATTACTGGCGGCCAACTGTATTTTTTCCGCATAGCCCAGATATTGATCCATATGACGACGAATAGGGTTGTCCTGAATCGTATTTTTTGCGCCTTTTTTCCGACTGCTGCTGACGACATGCAAAGGTTTACCGTCATGATTGTCGTCAAACGCCGGTAAATCGACGTTTTTCCCCTCTGAACCATGATTTTCAGCGGTCTGATTTTTTAGCTTATTATGAATCACCTGCTCGTCGAAATCCCTCGCCGCCACAATTTCCACTCCGCCATCGACCGAGCGATTCGACATAATAACCGCATCGGAGCCCAACTCCTCTTTAACCATTTTCATAGCTTGACGGATATCAGGAGCAAAAAAACGTTTAATCTTCATCTAGCGTCCTCTTTAAACTTTATGCGCGCTTTCCAACAGTTGAAACCACCTTGATCTGACGATCTTCGGGGATCTCGTTGTATGCCAGCACATGCAACCCGGAAATCGAATGACGAACGAAACGGGCTAGCCAGGGACGGATATAAGAGGACACCAATAAAACCGGAGTCACTCCTTCCATTTCCATTTTCTGCGTACTTTCCTCTAACGATTTGTGCATTTGTTCCGCCAGTCCCGGTTCTATCCCAGCCCCGCCTTCGCTCGCCGTCTGCAAAGATTGCTGCAATATCCGTTCCAATTCAGGATCCAACGTAATCACCGCCACTTCGTTCCGTACTCCATTGATTTCATGGACAATTGATCGCCCCAACGCAGCGCGCACGGCGGATGTCAAAATGTCCGGATCTTGACTCTTGGCTCCGTATTCCGCCAAAGTTTCGGCAATCGTCCGCATATCTCGAATCGAAACACGCTCCTGCAACAGATTCTGCAGTACCTTAACCACCACGCCTAATGGCAGGGTTTTCGGCACCAAATCCTCAACCAGTTTGGGTGCCTGTTTCGACAGGTTGTCGAGAATCTGTTGCGCTTCTTCATAACCGAACAATTCATGGGCATTCGACTGCAGAATATGGCTTAAATGGGTCGCCACCACCGTGCCCGGATCAACCACGGTATAACCCAACGTTTGCGCGTGATCCTTCTTCGCGGATTCAATCCACACCGCATCGAGTCCGAATGCCGGATCTTTGCAAGGCGTCCCCTGGACATTGCCGAAAACTCTGCCCGGATTAATCGCCATTTCCATATCAGGCATAATATCGGCTTGACCTGCCGTCACCCCCATTAACGAAATCCGGTACTCGGTCGGCGATAAATCAAGATTGTCCCGGATATGAACGGAAGGAACCAAAAAGCCCAGCTCTTGCGACAATTTTTTCCGTACGCCTTTAATTCGGGTCATCAATTGGCCGCCCTGATTTTTGTCGACCAACGGAATCAAACGATAACCGACTTCCAGTCCTATCATGTCAACCGGCATCACATCATCCCAACCCAGTTCCTTGATTTCTGCCTTGGTCTGCTGCGGCACTGCGGCAACTCTCTCCAGCGCCTGAGTCTCTTCTTGCTTATGGCGTTTATCGATTAAATACGCAGCCCCGACTAAAGCTGCCGACAACAGAATGAAGACGGCATTTGGCATTCCAGGAATAATACCCAACAGCCCCATGACGCCGGCTGTTATCAACAAAGTCTTTGGATCGTCGAACAATTGGCTGGAAACCTGTTTACCAATATCCTGATTACTACCGCGAACCCGGGTTACTACAATGGCCGAAGCGGTCGACAGCAGCAAAGACGGAATTTGCGCGACCAAACCGTCTCCAATCGTTAATAAAACATACACTTCGCCGGCATCGGCGAAACTCATACCATGTTGACCCACGCCTATCGCCAATCCACCGATAATATTGACAAACAGAATAATAATACCGGCCACCGCATCGCCGCGGACAAACTTGCTGGCACCATCCATGGAACCGTAAAAATCGGCCTCCGCAGCGATTTCCTCGCGCCGGCTGCGAGCTTCGTCCTGATTGATCAGGCCGGAATTCAAATCGGCATCGATAGCCATCTGTTTGCCCGGCATAGCATCCAGCGTAAAGCGCGCACCGACTTCCGCAACACGCCCGGCACCTTTGGTTACTACAACAAAGTTAATCACTACTAAAATTAAGAAAACCACCAAACCGACCGCAAAATTTCCACCGATCACAAACGAACCGAAAGCTTCGATCACCTTGCCGGCCGCATCTCCCCCTTCGTGCCCTTCCAACAATACGATACGGGTTGAAGCGACATTTAATGCCAGACGCAGCATGGTCGCCACTAGGATGACCGTGGGAAATACAGCAAACTCCAAGGGCTTAAGGGTATATACGACGACCAATAAGATAATCAGTGAAAATGCAATGTTGAAAGTAAAAAACAAATCCAGCAAAAACGGCGGTAACGGCAAAACCACCATCGCCAGGATCATGAGAATCATCAGCGGAGCACCAAGCCCCATGCCGGCAATGGTCCGGCCTGTCTGTACTATTTTCTGTAATTCCATAACGGTTTAAGATTGCCTGAATTCATCGGGTACTTGGACACTGGAAGGAGGGTGGGGTTTTTCCCAACCATTTTCGATAGCCGCTTTTAATTGGAAAACATAGGCCAAAACTTGCGCGACAGCCAAAAAAAGGCCCTGCGGGATTTCTTCGTTTAAGTCGGTTGAGTAGTACAAAGCTCTTGCTAAAGGAGGCGCCGCCACCAACGGAACGTCGGCCGCCAAAGCCAAGTTACGGATTTGACCCGCAATCAAGTCCACTCCTTTTGCCACCACAACCGGCGCACCCACACTGTTTTGATTGTATTTGAGTGCTACGGCAAAATGAGAAGGGTTGGTCACTATCACGTCGGCTTTAGGCACCTCTTCCATCATTCTTCGCTGAGCGATTTCCATCTGCATTCGCCGGATTCGTCCCTTGACTTCGGGGCTTCCCTCAGATTCCTTACTTTCGTCTTTCACTTCCTGTTTGGTCATTTTCAACTGGCGTTTATGATTCCACAGCTGATAAGGCACATCGACCATCACAACCAACAGCAAGGACGAACTCATTATTAACAAGCACCATGTAATAATGTCGGCGGAACGGTAAATCGCCCGATGCAACGGCAAATTATTCAATCCCATCAAATCGCCTCGATAAACCTTGAACAAGACACCGGCTACCAAGAAAATCAAGATGACTTTGATGATCGCCTTAAACAGTTCAACAACACCCTGAATACCGAAAATTTTTTTCATCCCGTTTATCGGATTGAATTTCGACAGTTTCGGTTGAATCGCCTCGCTGCTGAAATTCCAACCGCCCATCAGCATCGGTGTCACCAGAGCAGCAATGGCCAAGGTTAAAACAAACGGTCCAAGTAGAAAAAAACCGTCCATCATCGTCCGGTTAAAATGGCTAACCGGACTCATCGGATCAAAAATCGCTTCGCGGTTCAAACTGAATTGTTGTTTCATTATTTCAGCCAAACCTCGGGCTATATGCCCTCCCATAAAAATAAACAACACCGAACTGACAATCAGCGATATAAAGGTATCCAGTTCTTTCGATCGGGGGACTTGCCCTTTTTTGCGCGCGTCTTCAAGACGCTTGCCGGTGGGTTCTTCGGTTTTATCCTGTCCGGTATCTTCGGCCATTTAGGTTAACCTTAATAGTTCGCTAATGAGAGCGAATCCTTCGCGCAGGAAATCGGCAAAGCTTTCTAATATATCGGGGACGGCAATCCAGATTAGCACCATGCCCAGCATAAGTGTAATAGGGAAACCAACGCCGAAAATCTGCAATTGCGGGGCAGCTCTTGAAGCGACGCCGAAACTGATATTGACAAACAGAATCGTGACCATAACCGGCAACGACAATAATACGCCGCCGGCGAAAATTTGGCTGCTCCAGGCAATGACTCGCCATAAATCCGACTTTTGCAATCCGACTTCGGCAACGGGCAATGTGGTGAAGCTCTGCGCCAACATTTCGATCAACAATAAATGGCCATCGACAGCCAAAAAAAACAAACTCGCCGATATAACGAAAATCTGAGCCACAACCGGAACCTGAATGCCCGTCGCCGGATCGACCAGCGCAGCAAAACCCAACCCCATGCTGTAAGCAATTGACTGGCCCGCAACCAGCATCACCGAAAACACCATCTGCAAAATGTAACCAGCTGTAATACCGATCGCAATCTGTTGTAGGGCAACCATGAATCCCTGATAGCTAAACAAATCAATCGCCGGCATATCCGGCAACACCGGGATGATCACCATCGTAATCAACAATGCGGCGATCACCCGTATTCTGGCCGGAAGCGCTTTGACAGCAAAGACGGGGACGGAAACAAACATGGAGCCGATACGTAAAAAAGGCCAGATAAACGAAGCCAGCAGCTCCAACAACTGATTTTCGGTAAAATTCATCCTATCAGAGACGGCACGTCTCTAATCAGCCCTTGAAAATAATCGATCAGCATCTGCAGCATCGCTGGCCCTGCAATCATAAGAACGATGATAATCGTCGCCAGTTTGGGAATAAATGTCAGCGTCTGTTCCTGAATCGATGTCGCGGCTTGAAACATCGACACGAGCAACCCCACCGCAAGCGATGACAGCAGAATGGGGCCTATAATTCTCACCGCTACCCAGACGGTCTCTTGAGCAATGACTGAAATGGTATCCGGTGTCATAAGCGACTCCCCATACTCTTAGACATAAAAGCTGGCCGCCAACATTTCTAACACTAACGACCAACCGTCAGCTAAGACAAACAGCATAATTTTAAACGGTAAGGAAACGATCATGGGCGACAGCATCATCATTCCCATCGACATCAAAACACTCGCCACAACCAAATCGATGACCAAAAAAGGCAGAAAAATAAGAAATCCGATCTGAAAAGCCGTTTTCAATTCACTGGTGACAAAAGCCGGCAATAACAATGAAAAAGGCACATCAGAAGCCGAATCGAAATCTTCCCGACCGGAGATACGCATAAACATCTCCAAATCGGATTCCCGAGTTTGTCTGAGCATAAACTCTCTAAACGGCTCGGAAGCTTTTTGTAAAGCGGTGGTTACATCAATTTTTTCTTCGAGATAAGGCTGTACTGCCATGGTATTGACTTTTTCAAAAACCGGCATCATGATGAAAACGGTCAGAAACAACGATAGCCCCAGCAACACCTGATTACTAGGGGCCTGCGCGGTGCCAATAGCCTGCCTCAACAGACCGAGCACTATCATAATCCGGGTAAAAGAGGTCATGGTTAACAACAATGCCGGCAAGATTGTCAGCATAGTCATTAAAGCCAGAATCTGAATCGTCACCGTATAGGTTTGACCGCCCTGAGGGTTAGTGGTGACTGTTATCGCGTCAATGCCGGGCACCGCCCAAGCCGAGGATTCGGGCCACAGGACCGCCAGTAATACCAACCAAAAACTGGATGCCTTATTCATCGGACTTCCCTCTCATAACCTGAAACAGTTTCCGAGAAAATTCCCCGCCGTCATGAACTGACGAACTCTGAAATAATCTATCCTCGCCCTCTAACTCCATAAGCTTATCAATTCTACCAGGCGTCACACCAAGCAATAACTGCTTATCACCCACTTTGACCAACACCACTTTTTCACGCATTCCCAAAGACAAGCCGGCAATGACGCTGAGATGATTTTTACTGTTGGCGGCAACTTGACCGCTTTTACGCAGAATCCAAACACAGAGGAAAAAAATCGCCAGTACTAATAACAGACTGACAGACCAGTTAAGCACGTCATCGTAAGACAAAGTATTAGCAGACGTTTTTTCCGATCCTTCAGCGCCACCGAGATTCAACAATAACCCGAATAAAGCAATTATTCGTGCCACACGGTTCAACCTAGCTTCTTTACACGTTCTGAAGGACTGATGACATCAGTCAGGCGGATACCGAATTTATCGTTAACCACAACCACTTCGCCGTGAGCGATCAACGTACCATTGACCAACACATCCATCGGTTCGCCAGCAAAACGGTCGAGCTCGACGACCGAGCCCTGATTCAGTTGTAACAAATTCCGTATATTGATCCGCGTACGCCCTATTTCCATGGAAATAGTAACCGGCACATCCAAAATGACATCGAGTTTTAGTTCTTCACCGTTAATCTGGACCGGACCGGCGCCTTTTTTATCTTTTTCATCGAATTCAGGAAACTCGGCTGAATCAAACCCTTCCTTGCTTTCACTTTCGGCTTGTTCCTTTAACGCATCACCCCAGTCGGCTTCGGCATCGCCTTCAGCCTGTTCCTCCATCGCTGACGCCCAGTCGTCGCCTAATTCTTCATTGTCGATTTCGCTCATAACGCTACCCGATTTCCATTAACCTTTAGAAATAATTTTGAATGAATTTCATGACACCAATCGCCGCTGGAAAACACCACACTCTCTTTAAAAGCTTTCCCAACAACTCAGTTATTTCCCGCACTGATCAGTCCCCCTGATTGAATTTCAACATCTATCAGAGCGAGTCTTGGGTTAGTTTTTCCAATATTTGTATTGCATAATTACCATCCGACAGACCCAATTTACCTCTGAAAACGGGAACTTCTTCGGCAGTCAGAACAACGGTTTCAGGCATATCGATCGGTATCACGTCGCCAGCCTTCATTTTCATGATTTGGTGAATAGTCATTTCCCTTTCAACTAACACGCTGCTGAGTTCGACAGAACTCCGCAACACCTCATTCCTTAACGATTCCTGCCACCGACCGTCTACCTCGCCTCGGTCACTGGTAACCGCATCGAGCAATTCTCTGATCGGTTCGATCATGGTATAAGGCATGGCGATATTCAAATCACCGCCGCCGCCCTCCAACTCGACATGTATCGTTGAAATCACAACAATTTCCGAAGGACTGACGATATTGGCAAATTGGGGATTGACTTCCGAATTCATATATTCGAAGTTCATATCCAGCACCGGCTTCCAGGCTTCAGTCAAGTCTTTGAAAATAATATCGATAATGAGACGGATAACACGCATTTCGGTAGGCGTGAATTCCCGTCCTTCCACTTTGTTGTAGAATTGGCCACCGCCGCCAAAAAAATTATCGACCGCCGTAAAAACCAGCCTTGGCTCCATCACGATCAGCGCCCGACCACGTAACGGCGTCATGCGAATGATATTCAGGTTGGTCGGAACAAAGAGGCTTTGTATAAACTCGGAAAATTTCTGTACCTGAATACCGGCAACGGAAATCTCAGCCGATCGTCTTAAAAAATTGAACAGCGAGATACGAAAATAACGGGCAAATCTTTCATTGACCATTTCCAGTGTCGGCATCCGCCCCCGGACAATGCGTTCCTGGCTGGTAAAATCATAAACTCGAGCGCTTCTGTCGACTTCTTCATCGGGAGCTTCCGTCTCGATTTCGCCGTCATCGACACCATGTAACAGGGCATCGATTTCGTCTTGTGATAAAAGATCAGCAGTAGACATGTTATTGCATCACAAAAGCAGTAAAAAACACTTCTCTCACGCTGTTTTTCCCAGTCATTTTTTCCATGACTTTGCCGGTTTCTTCCAACATTAAGTTACGCAATTCGTTTTTGCCCTCACTCAGTTTTAATTTATCAGCACCCGTTGCACTAATTGCCATCAATAAGTTGTTAACAATCATAGGCTCATGTTTTTTCAACGCTTCTTCAGCTTCTTCGTTTTCAACCAAGAAAGCCAATTTCACCTCAATCAAATTGGCGCTGCTCCCTTTCGGAAAATTAACCCGTAACGGTTGCTCAAGCTCGTAATAAAGGCTCTCTTTAGAAGACTGGTCCTTCGCTTCATTCTCACCCTGACCTTGCTCGGTCTGTTCTACCGCTTTGCCTTGCTCTGCAGAGTCGCTGCCACCCAGCATAAAAAATGCGGCACCGCCTCCGGCTATCACTAACAACAAGACTATAATGATAATGATCAGTATTTTCGAAGACTTTTGACCATCTCCCGAATCCTGATTTTCTTCTGCCATTCTTTCAACCTTTCAAGTTTAATAAGCAAACCACATTCCACATCAAAAAACACATATAAATTCAGAAAGTTAAAATCTCTTATCGATTACACTTAAAATCTATAATCAAATTATCGACGTAAAATTGACGAGGATCATTTCGGCATGCTTTCTCGTTTACCCATAAATAAGACAAGTTCCCGAAAACGCCCCCCCTTTTCATTCAATGTAATCATTTTAGCAGATAGCCGGGATTTATTAACTGCATCAACAATGCAAATAGCAGATACATTCAATAGCGCGATCAGATGGAAAACAAATTGATCAGCCTCCAATGAACTAACTCGTTAAGCTTCCGACGTCCGCCATTAGAAGAATATAAGGAGGGTCAGACAATGTCTTTGACTTGGTTGAAAAAAGCTCTGAAATGAAACTTTTGAAAAAAAATTTCGGCAAATTTCCAAATAGATTCAAGCGAAAATGCACCTGAATGGCGCTTACCTGATTTAAAGATAGGAAAATAAAAACAATGGATTGAGGAGAAAGGCTTTTCGCCTTTCTCCCAAGGTCGACTTATCAGCAACAACAAGCGTTACAAAATCGAAAAAATTAATCACTCGTCCGGTGATTCGATTTTAAAACGCGTTCCCCGGCTTAATGCCGAATTTTTTCAATAGGATTGCCAACGGACAAAAGCCGGTAAACGATGACTGAAGCAAATTGGCTCCGACAAAAGCAGTAAACCACAACCAATTTAAAGAATGCCACACCGCCAGAGCCACGCTCAGCAATACAAACGTTCCTGCTACCGCCAAAACCCAACGATCAATAGTCATTGCCGCCTCCTACTTTAAACGCACGACGCCCATCAATTTCAGCATCATCCTTTCATAAAACGGCTCACTAATACCTTTTCTGACCTTACGCATAAAGTATTTTTCGAAACCGATTTTTGCCAAATGCACCCATTTACCATGATTGGACCAAGTGGTATTTCTGGGCGGAATTTGAGGCACCGCCAAAAATGCGACGCCGGTATCTCCCAAATCGGCCAGACATAAGGCGCTTAAGCTCGGTACATCGGAGGGCTCTTTACCTGCTAATTCGTCACGGATATTATGCGCCGTTGCTGTCACCATCGACTCGATCATATAACCTGTTTTCGGCGTTCCCACTGGTAAAGGCGTTTTTTCTACCGGGGGAAGAGCAACGCAAACACCCACTGAATAGATATTTTTGAACGTCGGATTACGTTGATGTTGGTCGACAATGACAAAGCCTCGAGGGTTAACCAGCCCTTCCGCATCCACATTACGCACGGCATCGACGCCTGTGAAGGCGGGCAGCATCATCGAATGTTTGAAAGGTAATTCGTGTTTGGCTTTTTCATTGCCGTTATCGTCGACTTCCGTGACATACATCATTGCCTGGTCGATACGATCGACCTTGGCATTAGTGATCCATTTAATGGTCTTGTCTCGTAAAGCGCTCTCGAGCAGCCCTTTAGTATCACCGACACCGCCTAAACCCAAGTGACCGATGTACGGCTCCGAGGTCACGAAAGTCATCGGAACCTTGTCTCTGATTTTTCGTTTCCGTAATTCGGTTTCAAGAATCATCAGATACTCGTATGCCGGACCGAAACATGATGCCCCCTGGACGGCACCGATAATTATCGGACCTGGATCATCCATAAATTTGTCCCAATCCTGCGCGGCAAGAGCTGCGTGATCGACATGACAGACGGAAGAAGTATAACCTTCAGGTCCCAGCCCCGGCACTTCATCAAACGCCAAACGCGGTCCGGTGGCAATAATTAAATAATCGTAATCAACCGCGGAGTTATCAGCCAAATGGACTTTGTTGTTCTTTGGATCCAGTTTAACGGCCGCTTTTTGAATAAACTCAATCCCTTTTTTCTTCATCACTGGCGCCAGCTCGATCTTCAGATCCTCCGGTTTACGCCACTTGGGAGGGACCCATGGATTTGAAGGGACGAAATGAAAAGTCGGCGAATCGGAAATGACAATAACCTCATGGTTTTTTTTCACCATTTCCTTCATTTCGTAAGCCATCGGCACGCCGCCGATACCGGCGCCTAACACTACAATTCTAGCCATAATACTCTCCTCAGATATTTTTACCCGCTCTATTGTTTTTCTCTGCCTAACCGAACATCCGTCCAAATTCAATAATAACTCAGACAAGGCATAAAAAGACAGATCAGGCTTTTTATTTTCTCATTTACAAAAAATGAATAAATAGAATATTAGAATTTTCTAAAGTAATCAACTATAACTTAACCATTTTTTAATTAAAAGCCGCACCCCTATTAGCTGCTTATTTTCAAATCTAGCTGTATTAGTGGCGCAACCCAGTTTTTGAAATTGCGAACAGTCGAATAATTCTTTTGTTTTAACTTTAATTGCCGTTCCTTTATGATGCTGAGAGAACTTATTATTTAACGGCTACGCCTTAAAAATGCATTTAAAGATTAATACCAACGGCATACGTTTTCGCCTCTTCATACTGGGAATTGCCCCAGCATTGTTGTTGCTATTTTCACTCACTTACTACTTTATCGAGCATCAGTTTCATTATCTTGAACAGTCGTTAAATCAACGAGGCAATACCATCGCCAAACAACTTGCTGTCGCCAGTATTTACGGCGTCTTTTCGGCCAACAAGCTGATGCTGCAGGAAATGACCAATGATCTACTGGAAGAAAAAGATGTGGTTTTTATCAGCATCAATAACAATCAAGGCGAGCCGCTGGCAACGGCTAGCCATGTTCTTTCTACCGAGAAGGACAACCTTCGTATTTTCGAATCTCCGGTCAACATTCAATTATTACAGCAAAACCCGACTGACAGCGATCTTAATTCGTTCGAACCGACGGTCACGGATAACGAGAAAAAAATCGGTTCGGTAGTGATCGGGCTGGGCTTGGACAATATCAGAAAAGCTCGACGAGAGTTTCTATTCAACAGTCTGACCATCATCACCGGCTGCTTTATTTTTGCCACCTTGTTCGCATTCAGATTAGGTAAAACCATCAGTTCACCGTTGATTAACCTCACTCAAGTAGCCGACGACTTGGCTAACGGAAATATGGATGCACGGGCGGGCAAAGTCCGCACAACCGAAATTGACGCACTGTGCGAAAGCTTTAATGCGATGGCTATCGGACTGCAACAAACGCAAAATTATCTGTTGCAACAAGTTGACAATGCTGTCAAAGAACTGACAGCTACGATGCAAACTCTGGAGGAAAAAAACCGATCTTTGGAAAAAACCACTCAGCTAGCCATTTCGCAAAACGAAATTAAGTCGCAGTTTCTGGCTCATATCAGCCATGAAATCCGCACCCCGATGAACGGCATCATCGGTTTCATCGATTTGCTGACCCAATCCGAGCTCACACCCAAACAACTGGAGAAAGCGCATTTAATCAAGACATCGGCCAGTAACTTATTGAACATCGTCAATGAAATTCTCGATTATTCCAGCTTGGAAACAGGTAATTTCAAAACTGAAAACGTCATGTTCAATATACGTGAATGTTTGGAAAACAGTATCACGGCAATACTTCCTCGCTCCCGACAAACCCATATCATCATCGACGTCGCCGTTAATACGCCGACCTTAATCAACAGCGATCCGACCCGGCTCCGCCAAGTTCTAACCAACCTAGTTGGCAATGCCTGTAAATACACGAAACAAGGACATATTATCGTTCGCTGCACATTAACCAAACGATCGGACCTTTTCGTTTCCGTATCCGATACCGGTATCGGCATTGCCAATAACGTTATCCATGATCTATTCCATCCTTTTTTACAGATCAGCGAATATGCCATGGATAACGAACTCGGAACAGGCTTGGGTCTGACCATCTCCAAAAACATCGTGGAAAGACTCGGCGGCAAAATCGGTGTGCATAGTCAATTAGGCGCCGGCTCCACTTTCTGGTTCTACATTCCTGTCGCAACCGCCAATCAATCGCCACCCAACATTACGAGTACACTGGTCACCGTCATCGATCCTTTCTCGCTAAGATGTAAGGCGCTAATTAGACAACTTACCTATTTAGGCTATCATTCCCGATTCTTTTCCTCGCTCGAAGACTATCAGCAACCTAGCGAGCAACGCCGGGAGGTTATTTTCTATGCGGTTGCAGACACCCTCCACCCAGGAGATTTCAAAAACGAACTAGCTCGAATTAAGTCATGTATCAAAAACGTCAATGTTTTTTTACTTGTTCATCAATTGCAGGTTTCCGACCAAGCTGAAACTTTGGCATTACCCTGCCGTTCCTCTTACTTGCAACAAATCATCGAAAACACTTCATCCCTGAACGTGCCGATTGGCCCTGATGTAAACGATTCGACAGAATCTTATGCGCACCATAATTTTCCCATTTTTATCGCAGATGATAATGAAATCAATCGTCTACTGTTAAAATCACAATTGGAGAATCGCTCTGACAATATTACGCTGGCCGAAGACGGAAAACAGGCATTGGCTTTATTGCAACAACATCAATACCGACTGATACTGCTAGATCTGCAAATGCCTTTCTATAATGGCATGGAACTGCTGGAACGAATCAAACAGCCGGGCTGCATTAACCATAACACACCGGTCATTGCCATTACAGCCCATGCCCAAAGCCATCAACGTAAGAAACTGATCGATGCCGGTTTTGACGAGTGCCTGATTAAACCGATCTTGCTAGAACAACTCGACGAAGTCCTCAATGTTTGGCAGCCGGCTAATAAACCATCGATCCCAACATCGATCTCTCCGGATAATATTATCTTTATCAACCAAATGCTGGAAAAAACCGCTCAAAATAAGGAATTAGCAGGCGTATTATTTAACAAACTATTTCTGGAGCTGCCAGAACAAATCAACGAAATAGAACGCGCATTAGATACCGACAACAATGCGAAAGCAACCGAAATCACCCACAAACTACATGGCTCAGTTGGGTTTTGCGGATTCAAAGAACTACAAAAAGCCGCTTTTCAACTGGAAAGTAATTTATCCGACCAAAAAACTGATTGCATAGAATCCAGCTTAGCAAACTTAAAGCAACTGGTTGACGACTTTATTACGTTACAAGCATCTATCCTTTCAACACTTAATCAAGAATAACCGACATAAAAAAAGCCCGTTTAGGGCTTTTTTTATGTCGGTTGTCAAAGGACGGCTAACCTAACTGCTCTAAAATTTCCTGTGCAGCTTGTTTTTGCTGATCGTTACCCATTTCAAGCACTTCTTCGGCAATCGATTTGGCAGCCTCTGAGTCCCCCATATCGATATAAGCCTTGGCTAAGTCGATTTTGGTTTCAAACTCGTCCATATCTGTTAAATCCGACACACCGAGTTCGTCTTCACCAGGCTGATCACCACCTGACAATGACTCGTCGTCAAACTCAAAATTGAAATCAAACTCCTCATCAGCGCTATCGACTGGAGCAGTTTCATCTTTTGACGTTTCCGCAAGCTCAGGCTCTTCTTCGGCTGATTCACCTAAACTTGAAAAATCAAAACTTTCAAGATCACTATCAGCGTCATCTTCAAAATCCAGCTTCAGTTCAGTCGCCTCTTCATCAACAACCGATTCGGTTTTAGCGCTATCGGAAGAAAAATCAAACTCAATCGATTCAACCTGATCTGAAGTTTCAACGGCGTCATCACTCTGAGGTTTTTCAACTTCCGTCGAGACATCAAAATTGAAGTCAATGCTTTCCATATCATCAACCGCACCCGCCTCTTCCCGAATATCTTCTTCAGCCTGGATGGATTTAGCATCAGAAAATGAACTCAGATCAAAATCCATCTCTTCATTGTTGCGTTCATCCTCAACGTCAGCCATAGGCTCTTCGCTAGCAAAGCTTGGTTCATCAAAGGAAGCAACTTCGGATACTTTTTCTATGTCCGATTCCGATTGAAAATCGGATTCTTCAACAGACTCTTGCGTATCTAAACCAGCGTCATCAGCATCCTCAACATCAAAATTCGCCTTGCTACTTTCTCCGGTCTTCAGCACACTTGAATCAGGGATAATTTCACTACCCATTTCAAGAACTTTAGACCAGAACGAATGATTGCTCTGCATCCCGGCTCCAGCTAACTCGCGAGTATACTCCTCGAACGCCTCTTTATTCTCGTTAGCGTAGAAGATTTCCAACAATTTAAGCTTACAATCGTCGCGCTGCGGGGACTCGGCGATCGCTTGACGCATTAACTCTTCCGCTTGCTGATAACGCCCATAAGCCAAATAAACATCAGCTTCCGAAATAGGATCCACTTCATTTTGATCGGAGTCGAAAGCATCAAAATCACTCGGTGTAAATTCGCTTAAAAACGAACTTTCCCCTACGGTTCCAACATCGTAAGCCGCAGCATCATCAGCCGCCAAGCCAGAAACATCTGAATCCGGCATTTTAATTTCACTGGAGGCAGCAAACATGCTCTCAGTATCAGTCTGCTCCTCGACTTTGCGTTTACGCCACCATAGCCAACCCAAACCGCCCAGGATTGCGACACCTAAACCACCGACAACCAAATAATAGGCATCTTCCCAAAAACCGGTCTCCGGCTCAGCTACTGGAGCAGGCGCTGGTTTTACCTTCGGCTTCGGTTTGACAACAGGCTTCACTTCCGGAGTCGGAGCTGGTTTCGTCTGTTGCACCGGTTTTACAGGCTCGGCATCAGCCTTATCCTGCGGCGGTGTAACCGATTTAGTCGGCTCGGCCTGCTGATCGATCAATTGTTTGTTTTGCAAGGCCGCCAGTTGTTCATCCTTAAGCACCAGCAACTTCTGCATCATTTCCAATTGTTGCTCTAATTTTTCCAGGCGCGCTTGCAAAGCCAGATTTTCGGTTTGTCCAGCGGATTGATCTTCCGAAACCGTCGTCTCCTCTATATCCGTCTTAGCGGCTGCCGTTTCGTCAGCTTCAGTCGCTTCAGATGCTTGTTCCTGGTCCGGAGTCACAACAACGCTATCTTTTACTTCGGCTTCGACCGGAGCGATCAACTCCAATTGACTGGAAACGGTCTCCTCGGCAATCTCGGTCGATTTCTCAGCGACAGCGGGCTTAGTCGACGCTTTCCATGCCTGCGCCTGTTGTTTAAACAGTTCAGCCGCCTGTCTTTTAGATAACTTGACGACCGCCTCCCTATCGGGGATCTCAAGCATTTTTCCTGACATTAATGCATTGACATTGTCTTTGTAAAAGGCACGCGGATTCTTTTCATGAATCGCAATCATCATTTGCTCTATGGAAATATCATCGGAAGGTCTGACCTTCTCGGCAATCGTCCATAAAGTGTCAGTTTTGGAGGTAGGGCCGTAACTGTCGACAGCAATCGCTTCGGTTTCGGCGGTCTGGACAGCAGATACGTCCTGTTTCTCCGCTTGCTCGATAATCGGCTGCGTTGCTTCGGTCACTTTGACTGGCTCGGGCGCGGTCTCGACAACCGGAGTCACCGGTTGCTCATAAGCAACCGGTGGATCAACCAGTACCGTAAACTCACGATATAAGTTGCCTTTTGTCCAACTCACTTCCAGTAAAAAATCCAGAAAGGGTTCACTCAAAACTTCGTTCGAACTCAGTTTAACGACAACGGAGCCATTCGGCCGTACTACGGTATTGAATTTGATTTTCGAGAGGAAAAAGTTCCATGGAATTCCGGCTTCATCAAATTTTTCCGGAGGGGCCAACCGCACCTGGATTTCAGAAGGGTTCTCATTGGCAGTTACCAGCAGGTCAATTTCGGCATTGAGCTTTTGATTAAGAGCCGAATGCAATTTAAGATCGCCAATTCCCA
>JBNLEI010000257.1:0-4890 GCA_050304855.1 Methylococcaceae bacterium | reverse complement strand
GGTTTCCGAGCGCATGATTGGCAACCTGTCTAAAGGGTTTCAACAACGCTTGGGAATCGCTCAAGCAATTTTACACGACCCCGAGTTGATTATTTTAGACGAACCGACCGTAGGCCTAGACCCCATTCAAATTAAGGAAATCCGCTCTTTGATCAAAGAGCTTGGAAACGATCACGGCATCATTCTTTCAACACATATTTTGCCCGAAGTTCAGGAATCATGCAGCCATGTTCAAATCATTCATCAGGGAAAACTGGTTCTGCATGAGACCATTGACGGTTTAAACCGTCAGATGAATAGCGCCGGCATTAGGTTTACGACGCGAAAACCGGTTGACATCAAACGACTGACCGAACTTGAAGGCGTAAAAGAAATCGATGTAATCAAGGAAGGGCGATACCTGCTCCATCACGACAATAGTCCGCAGTTACTGGAAAAAGTGGCCATGCTAATTATCCAAGCCGGTTGGGGTCTGGAGGAGATCGCGCCGGTTAAAAAATCGATCGAAGATATTTTTATTCTTTTGACTCAAAAGCAGGATGTATCGTCATGAACATGATATTCGCCATCGCCCGGCGAGAACTGAAATCTCTGTTTTTATCGCCTTTGGCTTGGTCAATTCTGGCGGTTCTGCAATTTATCTTAGCTTACTTGTTTTTAAGCCAAGTTGAAACTTTCAATAACTTTCAGGACAAGCTGGCGACCATCGAAAATGCCCCGGGCCTGACCGACATCGTGGTGCTTCCACTATTTTCCGATGCCGCAATCATTCTGCTTTTGGTGACTCCCCTGTTAACCATGCGTCTGGTCAGCGAAGAGCGCCGCAACAAAACTCTTTCCTTGCTGTTGTCAGCGCCGGTCAGCGGCAGTGAAATCATCATCGGTAAATTTCTCGGTATTCTCGGATTCTTATTGGTTATCGTCGCGCTGGTCTGTCTGATGCCTTTGTCGTTGCTACAAGGCGGAGAAATCGATGAGGGAAAATTATTTTGCAACGTCTTGGCGCTATCCTTATTAATTTCCGCCTTTGCCGCAGTGGGACTTTATATGTCCAGTATCGCTTCTCATCCGACTGTTGCAGCAATAGCCAGTTTCGGCCTATTACTGCTATTGTGGATACTGGATTGGACCGCTGGCCTGGAAGGGAGTAGTAGCGACCTGTTGGCCTATTTCTCCCTGTTACGGCATTTTCAGAATATGCAAAGCGGTTTGCTGGACTCAACCGATGTGCTTTTTTTTGCCCTGTTTTGCAGCACTTTTATCATTCTTAGCATTCGCCGACTGGAACACGATAGATTGCAAAAATGAAAATCAATCGTCATATTCACCAAACCTTACGCCTCAAGAATTTATTGATCACAGTTTTGTTGCTAGCCTTTTTGTCGGGACTCGCCTGGATGAGCCGAGAATATGCGGCTAGGGTCGATTTAAGCGCTAATGCTGACAACACACTCTCGGAAGCATCCGCCAAGGTACTCGCAAAACTTTCCGGACCCGTGACCCTAAAAGCCTATTTTGACCAGCCCGAAATTAAGCATCAGATCGGTCGGCTATTGACGCGCTATCAACACCTCAAATCCGACATCGAAATAATCTTTGTGGATCCGACAGCATCTCCCGAACAGGTGAGAGAACATAACGTCGGCCCACAGGGGGCATTGATCGCCGAATACCAAGGACAAAGCGAGAAAATCATCTATCCAGACGAAGCCGGCCTGACTAACGCTTTGCTGCAATTGGCTGAAAACCGTCAACGCTGGCTGACGTTTCTAACCGGGCACGGCGAACGTTCGCTCACCGAAGGAGCTAATTTCGATTTAGGATTATTCGGCACGGAATTGGAGAAACGCGGCATCCATGCACAAAGCCTTAACCTGGCTCAAGTCGCATCAATTCCGGACAATTCGGCGCTCTTAGTTCTAGCCGGCCCCTCTGTCGAATTATTGTCAGCTGAGCTGGAAATGATCGCCGACTACATCGATTCAGGCGGCAATCTATTGCTAATGACCGATCCGGACAATCGTTTTCTGGTTTCGATCGAACAACAACTCGGTCTGGAACAATTGCCCGGAAAAATTGTGGATGCCCGCACCGGTCTCTATGGCATCGACGATCCAACTTTTATCCTTGGCAGCGAATACGCCGCGCATCCAGTGACCCGAGGTTTCAAAAACATTACCGTTTTTCCGATTTGCGCCGCGTTAGCGTTCAATGCTGACGACAGCGACTATCATGTCGTTTCATTGTTGACCAGTAGCCAGCAATCGTGGACCGAAATCGGCGAAATTAGCGGCAAAATCCGTTTCGACGCAGATGGCGAAGAACGCGAAGGCCCCCTGACTTTGGCGTTTGCACTGACACGCCAACTGGCTACGGATAAGCAACAGCGTATCGTTGTCGTCGGTGACGGCGATTTTCTCTCCAACGCCTATCTGAACAATGTTGGCAATCTTGATCTTGGACTTCGCATCGTCAACTGGCTAACCGAAAACGACCGTTTCATCGATATTCCGGCTAAAGTAACGAGCGGTAGAACGTTACAACTGAGCACAACGTCGATCGCCATGATCGGCTTCGGTTTCTTGCTTGTATTGCCAGCGGCTTTTCTGTTATGCGGTTTTTTAATCTGGCGTCGACGGAAAAACCGCTAACATGCCCGAATTGCCTGAAGTAGAAACCACCTGCCGCGGCATCGCCCCCCATATTGTCGGTAAAAGAATCGTTGCCGTTACCATTAGACAGCCTCAATTGCGATGGCCCATACCGATGCGGCTTCCAGAGTTGCTTGAAGGCATGAATTTCAACACTATTACCCGACGTGCAAAATATCTGTTGCTGCAAACGGGTACTGGCACGTTGATTATTCATCTGGGCATGTCCGGCAGTTTACGTATTGTTAACCGAGAACAACAAACCAGCAAACACGACCATCTCGATATCGTTTTCAATGACGGACGCGCATTGCGTTTTAATGATCCGCGAAGATTCGGCGCAGTCTTATGGACTTCCTCTCCTGTTAACGAACATTTTCTACTACACCGCCTGGGTCCTGAACCACTGACTGAAGACTTTAATGGCGACTATTTGTACGCCGCGGCTCGCGGGCGCAAGACCACGGTAAAAGCGTTGATTATGGATAGTCATATCGTGGTCGGAGTCGGCAACATTTATGCCAGTGAGTCCTTGTTCATGGCCGGAATACTACCGTCCAGACAAGCGGGAAGAATTTCATTACGACGGTACCAGTCACTAGTCGGTTCGATTAAGAACGTCTTGCAAAGGTCCATCGATCAGGGCGGTACAACCTTGCGGGATTTCGTTAACGAGCAGGGAAAACCAGGCTATTTTCAACAATCATTATCGGTATATGGTCGCGCTGGAGAACCTTGCCGACACTGCCTGAGCCCAATAAAACAAATCAAAATCGCCCAGCGCGCCACCTATTTCTGCCGCAACTGCCAATCCTGAAGTTAAACCAGATTCGAGTCCATGAGGTTGACATAGTCAACAAATTCCTTTTCGTTCAGAGGCTTACTGAAATAATACCCTTGAAATTGATCACAACCTTTTTCTAGCAATACATCCAGTTGTCGCTTGGTTTCCACGCCTTCGGCTATCACCTGCATATTCAACTTGTTGGCCATGGCTATAATCGTTTCTACAATGGCTTCATCGTTGCTGTCGGTTAAAATATCCCTAACGAAGTTACGATCGATTTTTAGTTGCTGAAACGGCATGCTTTTCAAATAGGAAAGAGAAGAATACCCGGTACCGAAGTCGTCTAAAGAAAAACTGACTCCCAACTTATTCAAGCGATTGATAATTCCGGCGGCCTGCTCCACTTTATCGATGAAAATTCCTTCTGTCACTTCTATATTCAAAGCTTGAGGATTAGCACCGGTCAAATCTAGAATCTGCTCCACCTGTTCGACAAAGCCGTCCTGTCTGAACAATCTCGAACTGACATTGACAGAAAGATGCCGAATCGGAAAATCCGTTTGCTGCCACTGCATTAAATATCGGCAGGCTTCGTGGATCACCCAGCTATCGAGCTTCGCTATCAATTCGCTTTGCTCGGCAATCGGAATAAAGTCGACCGGTAAAACCAATCCTCGAGTCGGATGCCGCCACCTTATTAATGCTTCTGCGCTGAGGCAACCACCTTTTGCATCGATTTGCGGTTGAAAAAACAGCGCAAATTGGTTTTCCTTTAATGCCGTACGAATATGACTTTCAATTTTAATACGATGATCCGCTGCACTTTGCATATCTTTGTTGAAAAAACTGATCAGATTTTTCCCTTTACTCTTGGAGCGATACATTGCCGTATCGGCTTGTTGAATCAATTCCGTCGCATCAAGATCGCTATCGGGATAAATACTGATGCCGATACTGGGCGTGAAATGCATCGGCGTACCGTTCAATATATAAGCTTTATTAAGTTCTCGTTGAATTTTTTTGGCTACTGTCAATGCATGTTCGGAAGCCTCTTTAATGCTGTTGTCGTTAGCCTGCAAAAGCACAACAAATTCGTCGCCGCCAAGTCTTGCCGGAGTGTCTTCCGAGCGCAGATGACAAGTGATACGCTCGGCAACCTTTATCAATAGCTCATCGCCAACTAGATGACCCGCAGAATCATTCAACAATTTAAAATCGTCCAGGTCCAGAAAAATAATCGCACCGAATAAACCATGCCGGGAAACCGACTTTAATTCATGCTCGATCCGGTCGATCAACAATCGGCGGTTGGGTAGTTTGGTCAACGTATCGTAATAAGCCAAAGCCTGAATTTCCATTTCCTTTTCTTTCTTTTCGCTGATATTACTGAATACCGAAACAAAATGCGTGATTTGTCCTTCGCTGTTTTTCACGGCAGTTATGTTTTGCCAC
>JBNLEI010000256.1:0-7724 GCA_050304855.1 Methylococcaceae bacterium | reverse complement strand
CATAAAAGTGATACCGGTACCTGCGCGAACCATTTGTCGCAAGGTTTCCAGACTGGTGGCCCTAAAATCCTGTTCTTCGTTAGCGCCGACGGTATGGCAGACTTGTAACGCTTGGCCTCTTAAGCAATGGCCTTCCTCGAGCAATAATAGCGACTGACCGTCCAGGTCGCGCTGTTCAATGATCGTTTTTTCCGCTAGCGGGTGGTCGCTGGCGACTGCCAGCAGAAACTCGTCTTCGAACAATAGTGTTGTTGCCAAAAAATCCTCATTGATTGGCAAAGCCAGCAAAGCCGCATCGATTTGACCGCTTCTTAGTTGCTGTAGCAATTCCTCGGTTTTTTCTTCGATTAAAATCAGGCGGATTCGCGGCAGCGCTTGCTTGACCAGCGGGACCAATTGCGGAAATAGGTAAGTGGCCAGTGTCGGAAATGCGCCCAAGCGAAAGTTGCCCGCCAGCGGATCCTGGGCGGTGGCCGCGAATTCTTTGATGTTATCGACTTCTTTCATGATTCGCCGCGCCGAGACGATGATTCGTTCGCCCAATTCGGTTGGCAATACTTTTTTATTGGTGCGTTCGAACAGCTGAATACCCAGTTCATCTTCCAATTTCTTGATTTGAGTACTCAAAGTCGGTTGACTGATAAAGCAGTGATCGGCGGCTTTTCCGAAACTGCGTAAGTCGGCGACGGCGATCAAATAATGCAGGTCTCTGAGATTCATTGTTTGCTCAATGATAGTTTTTATCTATCGTTATTATTAAAACAATCGATTATACATTGGTCTATCGGCTCGATAGACTATTCCCGAGCTGAACAAGAATCTTTCTTTTCAGTACGTTGATTTAAAGCTGCTAGGCAAGTGCCGATTGTGGCTGAACGTTTATTTAATAGTAGGAGAATCGATATGACGACTAATATACCGAATGTAGTATTTAAGACCCGGGTTCGCGACGAGAGCATCGGCGGTGATAATCCGTTTCGTTGGCAAGATGTCAGCAGCGACGATATTTTCAAAGGCAAAACCATTGTTATATTCGCGTTGCCCGGAGCGTTTACGCCGACTTGTTCCAGCACGCATCTGCCGGGATATGAAGCCAAATACCACGATTTGATCGATCAAGGCGTCGATGAAGTGTATTGCCTGAGCGTAAACGACGCCTTCACGATGTTCCAATGGGGTAAACAGCTCGAGGTCAAACACGTCAAAATGCTGCCGGACGGAAATGGCGATTTTACCCGCGGCATGGGTATGCTGGTCAAAAAAGAGAATCTCGGTTTTGGTTACCGGTCTTGGCGTTATTCGATGTTGGTCGAAGACGGAAAGATCGTCAAGTTGTTCAGCGAACCGGGGAAAGCTGACAATCATTCGGAAGATCCGTTCGAGGCCAGTGACGTCGATACCCTACTGGAATACCTGAAACAACGTTAATTCGTCTCCGGCCGGGCGAGGCAACCCGGCCCACTTCATCTCACCAGAAGAGAAACGATATGACTGGATATGATTTTGATTTGTTCGTGATTGGCGCCGGCTCCGCCGGCGTGCGCGCCGCGCGTATGGCAGCCGGCTTGGGAGTGAAAGTGGCGATTGCGGAAAGTCGCCATTTCGGCGGCACTTGCGTCAATGTCGGCTGCGTTCCGAAAAAACTATTCGTCTATGCATCGCAATTTCATGACGATTTTGCAGCCGCTCAAGGCTTTGGCTGGTCCGTTGACGAACCGCGGTTCCATTGGTCGAAGTTATTGGCGCAGAAAAACCGGGAAATCGATCGCCTTCAAGAGGTTTATCAGGATTTGCTGAATAATTCGGGGGTGCAGGTGATTGAAGGTCAAGCTCGTTTGGTCGATGCACATACCGTTGCAATCGGCGAACAAGTCTATCGCTGCGAACGTATTCTCGTCGCGACGGGCGGACGGCCTTCGGTTCCGGATTTTCCAGGCAATGAATGGGTCGTCACCTCCAATGAAATGTTCGCATTGGACAAGTTGCCGGAACGGTTATTGATTGTCGGCGGCGGTTATATTGCAGTTGAATTTGCCGGTATTATGCACGGCTTGGGGGTGAAAACCACGCTGTGCTATCGCGGGGATCAGCCGTTACGCGGATTCGATGACGATATCCGGGCATTTGCTGTTCAAGAAATGCGCAAAAAAGGGATCGACATCCGTTTGAACACCCAAATCGGCAGTATTGAACAAGCCGGTGACGGTTTGATCGTGTATACCGACCAAAACGATTCCATCGAGGCCGATCTGGTGCTTTACGCAACCGGCAGGGCTCCGAATACTGCGGATTTGGGATTGGAAGCGTTGGGTGTGGAAATGGCCGCTAATGGCGCGATCAGGGTTAACGGGCACTACGGAACCAATATCCCGTCGATTTATGCCTTGGGCGATGTGACCGACCGTTTCAATCTGACGCCGGTTGCAACGGCTGAAGCGATGGCTCTGGTTAATAATCTCTATACCGGTCAACCCAGCCCGGTCGATTACGACCATATCCCGACCGCCGTTTTCAGCCAACCGAATATTGCGACTGTTGGATTGACCGAGGCCGAAGCCAGAAAACGCTTTGCTGAAATAGATACTTACAAATCCGAGTTTACGCCGATGAAACACACGCTATCGGGCCTCGGCGAAAAGACGCTGATGAAAATGGTGGTCGAGCCCGGTACAGGTAAAGTATTGGGAGTCCATATGGTCGGAGCCGATGCAGGTGAAATCATCCAGGGCATGGCGATCGCCATTCGAGCGGGTGCGACCAAAGCGGTCTTCGACTCTACTATCGGCATTCATCCGACCGCCGCTGAGGAATTCGTGACAATGCGGAAGCCTTTGTCTGAATAGCCGATAACATCAGGTTTCGACCACTTGCGGGCCGTTGGGTTAGCATTGTGAATGGGATGGTTTAAATATATAGCCGGCTATCAGCGCAGTTAAACGCTTTTGATTGCAAGAACTGATGCCGCGATGTGCGCGACGGGCCCTTAAAATACGGCGCGGACACCGTATGACATCATTGCTGTGCGTCTAGAAAAAAGTGATATACAATCGACTTTTTGATGCCCCACCAAAATTTGACCATCATTCAAATGAGATTTATCAGAGCCATTTTGTTCGACTCGATAACATATTGAGTATGAACGCTTAATTTCGAATATCGGCAATCGAGTTTTCCATTAAGGCTCTCAATCCTTCCGGCATCGTCAATGTCTCACGATCCCAACCTTCTATTTCTAAAATCTCTTCTAAACAGCTTTCCATAATCTGGTGTGCTTTTTGTGTTGCTTGCGCGATACGCTTATGGACTTCTGTTTGCTGATTATTATCGGTACGGCTTTCCGCACAATTTAATTGGTAATCGAAAAGCTTGCGTAAGCTATTAATTTGGATGCTTACTTGAGCCGGACACGAACAAAAATAAATCAAAGCCTGACCACTAATGCATTCAAGTTGATTTGTAGTAAACGTATAATTGAGCTCCATCATTCGATTCCCCCCCTCTATGAATAAAAAGGTATAGCATAAAACTGTCACTTTTTTTCAAACAGTTTTTAAGCAATTATTTTTAAACTGATGATGACTCCTGCACTCAAGTAGATTTATCGAGAAACATCATCTTTTTTCATCAAGATAACTGGCTTGCAACTCGGTTGCGTCCTTTTAATTTGGCTTGATACAAAAATTGATCGGCTCGATTAATAAAATCTTCAAGTTTTGCATCGTCTGAAAACTCGGCACAACCTACACTGATAGTCACAGGTTGTCCTATATCAAAATCTTGGTTAGCTACAGCCGTTCTTAGTTTCTCGGCTATTACAACGGCTCCCCGCAAATCAGTCCCAGGCAATAAGATTACAAATTCTTCGCCACCATAGCGAGCACACATATCTTGCTTTCGTACATTTTTTCGCATCGTATTTGATACAGCCTTTAAGACATTATCGCCGGCCAAATGTCCATAAGAATCATTGATATGTTTAAAATGATCTATATCTATTATCAAAATGGACAGCGATTCATTTTCACGTTTAACGTGTTCCATTATCAGAAGAGCCGATTCATAAAAAAAATGCCGGCTCCATAATAATGTCAACATATCTGTATTTGCCGATAAGGCCAATTTTCGTTCTAACGAACGCCTTTTTGCATCATTTTTTTCATGATAAATAGCCGAAAATGAAATTAACAGAACTATAAATAGACTCATAACGACTACGTGTATCCCTAGCGCTTCTCTATAATCTTTAATCATTAAACCAAGCACAACTGTAAAGCTAACGCCTAGGGCAATTTTAATACGCGCAATTTTTCCTCCTATCCAAGGACTTAAAATAGCTCGGAGTCCTCCTCGGTGGGAATTTGTTAAAATTGTTGCAATTCCAATTGGTACGCCGGCAAGGATAGTGGTGGAAGACATTTCCCCATAAAATTCGTCCACTCCGTAAGCGTGACCCACAAGACTGACAAATGGAATTCCTAAACCCATAGTAGCTATTGCTGTAGACAGTTTATGTTTTCTTTTTACATTCAAAACCAGAGAAACTCCGAACAGCAATACCATCACTGCACTATTGATTCCCATAGTGACGGGATTTCCTTTTATAGAATATTCCTGTAATTGTGGCTGAAAAGGAACATATGTAGACAGAAACGTTTGGTGCATCAATATTTCAACGAGCCTTGATGCCGCCAACAAACAAGCGAGGCCGGTGAAAACTAACATCGCCCGTCTGACTCTGAAAGGTCGCCAACAGCAGATTCCGATACCTAACAAAAATAACGTGAATGCCGTTAACGGATGCGTACCGGGACCATCTGGACTGGGCCGATGTAGCATTTCGATATTTAGCTCATAGCTTGCCAAAATAAGTAACGAGAAAATTGCCCCGAGTGAACCTAGAGGCACGATAGATTTCAGTGAACGAAGGACTAATGGAAACTGAGATGTGGTCATGAAAATAATTATAGTAGCGTCTCAGTCGCGTGGTGCGATAAAACTAAGGTTGATCATTAACAACCTTAAAATTATTGGCTTGGTTACTTACAAATGGGCAAATCATAAAAAGGCCATTTTCTATAATATGGCAATAATTCGATTCTTTAAGGGGTGCCCTTTCACATAGGTAACCATATAAAAGTACACGCTAAAGCGAAGAGAACCTTCAAAATTTGGTTTAGTCGGGAGATTGCTTGTATGTTTAGGAACTGACTCCAAGACACAGCGACAGGAAAAAGTTTTGCAGCACTCCTTTGGCCGATTCGTCATTTTCTTAACTCGATACGGATCACGGGATTACACATTCGACAGCCGGTGTCAACAATCTAAAAACCTCTGCCAAAACAGTATGTTTCAAAAGCTATCGGTCGCATCGAATTCGTACCTATTATTTCTAATCTCTGATGTCGGATGAATGATCCGCACCCGTCATCTATCTGGGTCAAGGTTGTTGATAGGGGTTAACTTAACCGATTAATTCGTAACCCATGGTTCCGTACCGTCCCACAAAAACCCTGGTTCCGAATCGTGTTCAAACTATTTATGACAGATTTCGTGTCTCAGCTGTTGGTAGCCCAACTTCAACGTGACTCATAGTTCGGGCGAATAATGTCAATTGATGGCGGACTTCTACATCCAATCGGTTTCACCAATCACAATATATGGCTTGCCGCAGCTTTGAAGTGGAACACGAGAATATGATCGATTCAGCTTTGTTTCAATCATCGTTAGTAGGTCTACTTTTGGACAGCGACCTGCATCCGACTACAGTAAAAATTAATCGGAGCAGAGGCAATTGGGTTAATACGGTACTTTAACCAAGTCGGGAAAGTGTTATTCTGACACGACAACCCTCACAACATTACGGTTGAGCTCTAAAATTTCTTTCTATAAGTTAGTTATCTTATTTCTTATTTCGGCTAATTTACGATCGGAAACGACGGGCAACGGTTGCTGATCACTAGGACAGAACCGATCTCGATACTCGGCGGGCGTAATGCCCACGTTACGGATGAAAGCTCTACGCATTTGTTCGGTGTCTTTGAAACCCACTTTATCAGCCACGCTTTCTATTCGAATATTAACATCGCCTAAATACTGGCGTGCCGCATCGATTCTCACTTTTTCAACAAATTTTGCCGGAGTTAACCCGATTTCATCGTGAAAGACGCGAGCGAAATTACGCAGACTCATGGACATACGATCGGCAAGCACCTCATTACGTAAATCTTCCGATGGATGGTCCATAATCCACATCAACAATGCGCGTAATTCCGGATGATTAGATTTTTCGCTCACTAGATGTGAACTGTATTGAGTTTGACCGCCTGGCCGTTTGAGATAAACCACCATCATTTGCGCGGTAGCTAAAGCCAGTTCCCGGCCCCAATCTTCCTCCAAGAATGTCAATGCAAGATCAATACCTGAAGTGATGCCGCCTGATGTCGTAATAAAATCATCACGTAAAAATATCCGATCGGATTCAACTTTAATTGACGGGTAATTACTGCGTAATCGATCGCAATAGGCCCAATGCGTGGTCGCACACCGACCATTTAACAGACCTGCTTCGGCCAGTAAAAAGGCACCGGTGCAGACCGAAGCAATTCTTCGCACCTTGGGTGCCATCGTAGCAGCCCAATCTTTCAGTTCTGGGTCAGACAGCAAACAACTGACATCCGGAGCGCCCGGTATGATTAAGGTATCGATATCGTCCTGAACATCATTCAACGCGCAATCGGCATAAAACTTTAAGCCATTGTAAGCGGAAATAGGTCCAGTTTTTTTAGCAATGACCTTTATAGGGTAAACATTTTGTTCGAAAGAGTGAAGTTGTTGAAGGCCCATATTGGCAAGAGAAAAAACATCTAAAGGAGCGATCATATCCAAAATTTCGATGCCTTCGAATGCGAGAATGCCAATCGTTCGTACCTTCGAGTCAAGTTCTGATTCTGAAGAGACGGAAGAATATGCCATGAGCTTCCCCATAAAACTAAATATCGGATATCAAATTAAGAATCGGACAGCGTTTGTTAAAGTTTTTTCATAGCGATTGAGTTGCGCTCTTATATCCGATATTCGAAATTTAACGACGATTCTTACTTAACTAAATCCTGCTTGTAACATTTTTAAGAAAAATAAGAAACCAGATAAATGTTAGCCACTATTGCAAAGCTTAATCATTTTATTTAGCAAAATCCAAAGTATTTTTTACCAATATTGGCAGAAAATTCAGGTTATTTGTCATTGTACAAGCCGTACCGTGGTCCGATAAGCGCAAAGAAACAGCCCTGACTACACAACGGGGGTACTATGAAATCTTTCAAGGTCTTTATCCTATCCATTTTTCCGGTTCTTCTAGGTTTGAGTCCGTCGCTTTTCGCGGTGCAGCCGGATTAAATCGGTATTGTCAATATCGTAAATGAATCGGTGCCTGTAACTGGGGATGTCGGCGCCTCAGGAAATGTAAACGCAACCGTAACTAAATACGGTAGCCGTGGACGGCAATGTACCACGGGTGATTAATTATATATAGCTAGAACATAGTTTGCATAATATGCAGGTTTGACCCATACGAATTAACGATCTTGGTCAAATCAATTTTACTGAGTTCGTGCAATGTGAGTCATCGCTTTTTGTAAAGAATCGTTTTTGTACTAGAGTTATGAAGCACCTCTGTAAGCAATTACGTTCAAAAAGTGAAATTTTTATTTTTTTTTATTCTCTGC
>JBNLEI010000255.1:0-1530 GCA_050304855.1 Methylococcaceae bacterium | reverse complement strand
GGGTTTGGGAGCCTGAGCGTAAACATTATGCGTCGGACTGAATGCGGTTATCACTTGACCGTCATAAATGACTCGATGTTTTTCACCGTCGCTGTGTTCAATGTCAACATGTAAACCATTGGGTCGATTGACGACAATGTTCCGTCTCTCGCTGAATTCGATCATTTGGCCGGACTCCTGGAGCACTTCGTAACTGTCGTTGAGTGTCACGCTATAACGCTGGGTATCGGCCAGAAATTTAGCCATGCGCAATAACATACTCCTGGCTTCTTCCGGACTCATTGCCGCTTGCGAAACTTCGCTCCCGTCCGACTGAACTTTATCCGATCGTGTCACCTGTTGATTTTCAGCACACGCAGCGAGTAGCGAAAGAATCGCTGCGTACAGGGTGATTTGCATTCCTTTTTGTTTTATATGATCCATAAGAAACCTCCTTCGGTTAATGGCATAAAAGTACCGACTTGCATTTAGTAGCCATTCATAGCGCCGGGATTGAGTAAAGCCGGTTTTCCATCGATTCGTTTAGATTCGTTGAGCAGGAATCGAGTCTTACCTCTGATCCGGGCTTTTACAATGCTGGTCCATTCAGCCATTATGGTTGGGACGCTCGCTTGCCAGCCTTCGCAGGGTACCCTTCCCTAGACGGCGATCCAAACCCGCATACAGGTGATAAGCATAAAACGCCAAACCCACGCAAAGCGTTTTGGCGAATATGATGTTTCGATTCCTGTTCGCCCAGACCTCCGATATCGCCTCGCTCAGCGCATCGCTTTCGCGATAGGCATGGAAAAGTTTTTCCAGGTACAGCACTATGAAAGTCACAAGAATATAAGCCAGCGTCTTGTAAAGTGCCGCAAAAACCAAAGGCAAACGGTTATCGAAATGTTTTCCGGCCGGCGTCTCGTCAAGAATGATGACGATTTTCGCCGCAATTAACGCACTAATGGCAGCCGTTGAAACCGCATCAACTTCAACCTGGTAATCCGCCAGCATCAATTTTTTCAACGTTAACAAAAAGCTGAAACACAGAAAAAAATAGAGAGTGACCCAGGCTATCTTCTTGATCTCTTTTTTCAAGGTCGTAATGATATTCATAAATATTTCTCATTTTTTATGGCTACATCCGTCGACTTGACCCCCATTCGGCCGCTGGCTTAAAAATGCTGAAAGTCAGCTAAAACGGAAATATACCGACGGCAAAATTCCTTACCACATTTAAAGTCCTTCAGCTTTGATCAATTCACTTCAACAATCACTTTGTCGATCTCTCCGTTAAATCGAGATTTTGCTTCGGATCCGATTGTCTCTACGACAGGGGTCGCCAGATCGATACCGACATCGGCGGTTTCGTCCGCGGAAAATACCATCGGTTGAGTTCGCTCTATGCGTCCCTCCCCCATCTTCTCGCCGTTGACGAACAAGGTGCCGTTGCCGCCTTTGCCCAGGCCGCCACCATCGTAGGCAAATTCGAAGCGGATCGTCGATTTGCCCGGCTTAAGTTTTTGTTTCGAAGCAATCGAGACACGTTCT
>JBNLEI010000254.1:0-21140 GCA_050304855.1 Methylococcaceae bacterium | reverse complement strand
CAGTTTTAGCATTGCAATGGTACTTGGTTGTGCGATTGGCATATTGCTGGGCAAAAACAAACAACTGGACACGTTTTTTGATAACTGGCTGGTAATCTTCTTAAACATTCCTGCATTGGTCACCATCATACTTTGTTATGTATGGTTTGGATTGGTTGAATCGGCAGCGATTATGGCCGTGGTCATTAACAAATTACCTAATGTAGTGGTCACTATAAGGGAGGGAACTCGGGCGCTGGATAAAGATTTACTGGAAATGGCGGAATGCTATCGTTTCGGCCGCCGAAAAACCTTTATTCACGTCATCTGGCCTCAATTGCATCCATTTGTCATGGCTGCTACCCGTTCCGGTCTCGCGCTAATATGGAAAATCATTTTGGTGGTCGAATTGCTTGGCCGCAGCAATGGCATGGGTTATCAATTGCATCTTTTTTTTCAACTGTTCGATGTCGCCAGCATTCTCGCTTATACCATCGCTTTCGTTAGCCTGATTCAACTGATTGAGCTGCTGTTGTTGAAACCGCTGGATAAAAAAGCCCAAAGGTGGCGACGATGACGATAATCGACATTCATATTCGAAGCAAAACCTACCCGGCAAAGCACCGCAAACAACCTGACCATCAGATCATTTCCGAATTCGATCTAGCCGTTTCGGGCAACGAATTCGTCTGCTTGGTAGGCCCCTCTGGATGCGGTAAAACCACATTGCTCAACATCATTGCAGGACTCGACGAGCACTTTGATGGTGAAATCCTGCTTGGCAAACAACACAAACGTCCCAGAATCGGCTATGTATTTCAAAGCCCGCGGCTATTGCCCTGGCATACTGTCCGCGAAAACATCGAGCTCGCGGCCGAAAGCAAACTGTCTACCGACATGGTGGACTCACTGCTTCAAACCATGCAATTGTCCGCTCATCAACATTCCTACCCCGAACATTTATCGCTGGGCATGAGTCGACGGGTCTCAATTATCCGCGCCTTTGCCATTGATCCTGACATCCTGTTGATGGACGAGCCGTTCGTATCACTCGACGCGCCAACTGCGCGTCAGGTTCGCGATTTATTGGTTCGCTTATGGCAACAGCGGCCGCATACGGTTTTATTTGTCACTCACGATCTGCGGGAAGCCATCGCGCTGGCCGATCGCCTGATTTTCTTATCGGCCTCTCCGATGCATGTCGTCAGCGAAATCATTGTGCCGCTACAACAGGAACAACGTAACGACGAAAAAGCTGTCGAAAGATTTCGTCAGCAATTACTCGACAAGCATCCCGCCATCAATCAATTGCTATAAACGGGCATAATCGACCAAAACGCATCGTTGTGAACATCATCAGCCAGCCGGCCACCGTCGAAGAAATCATCAAAAAATCCCGTTTTATCGGCATTATCAGCGCCTGCCAGTCGGAAGATCAGACTCTCCGCTTATTGCAGGAACAGCACCACCGGCACCCCGCTGCCAGCCACATTACATTCGCCTATCGAATCAATACCGAAAAAGGCTTGGTGTGCCGCTTTCACGATGCCGGAGAACCCTCCGGGACAGCAGGAAAACCGATTTTCCAGCACCTGGAAGGAAAACAGCTTATTAATACCCTGATAATCGTTATTCGCTATTTCGGTGGAATTAAACTGGGAGCCGGCGGGTTAACGAGAGCTTACGGGAATACCGCCAAAAAATGCATTGAAGCCGCTATCATTGCGCCTTACGTCAAATTGTCCGAGCTAGTTTTAATCATAGACTATGACAAACTGCAACAACTGGAATACCAATTGAAAAAACTCGACGGACAAATCACCTATCAAGATTTTGCAGAAAAAATCCGCGTCACAGTCAGATTACCAGAAGAGAATATCTTGACATTAAAGAAAGCTCTGAAATAGAAGGCGTATTTCGGACCGCTCACGACCAATTGATCACAATTAAGAAACAATATAAATACAATTTACCGTATTGTTAATAAAAAATATCGCTGCTATAGTTTATCCCAACTGAACATGATTAGATATTGACTATGACCCATTTACAAAAAGACATTGTTAACGGCTCGCTATTTGTTGCCGGAATCTTCGGCTTTATATCAGGCGCTTTCATTTTATCCACGGTGTTATTCGCCGCCGCAGCGATGATCAGTAATATCGATTTTAACCGGAGCCTACAAGCGTAAGCTCTCAGCTTTTTTCCTCATGTAACAAACCTCCTCCTAAACAGTAGCTGAACTTCTGTTTATCCCTCGCTCCCTCGGACGGCAACGTCCGAGGGATTTTTTTATCTCGCAATCCTTCGATCTCAAACAAAAAACAACAGGCATTTACAGCATAGGAACTAACTCGAGCGCCAGCATAACCGCGTCCTCCCTGCCATTTAACGCAGGATAATAATCCTTCCGAATGCCTATTTCACTGAAACCGAGACTTTTATAGAGCCGGATCGCTTTATGATTGGTCGGCCTGACTTCAAGAAATATTTTTTCCGCTTTGGTGCGTGCAAGCTCAATCATATGTTCCAGCATCTTGCGACCAGCTCCCAGTCCTTGAGCAGAAGGATCGACACACAAGTTCATAATATGCGCTTCGCCGGCGGCGATCGAAACGATGCAGTAACCGATGACAGACTGATCCGGTTCCGCACAAACCCAACATGAATAGTTCAACGCCCGAAGACAATCCTTGAAGATATTTTCCGTCCAAGGAAAATTATAATTTTTCTCTTCAATTGCCAAAATGGCTGGCAAATCTGACAATTCCATCCGGCGAATCTTCATCAAATCCTTGCGGGAAACCGATCCCGGGAACACTTTGGCGTAAAACTCCCTGTCCGCGTCATACACCAGCATATCCTTAACTTTATCGATAAACTTGCGCATATATATTTTATAAATCCTCAAAAGTTTTGATAGCAAACTGCAAATCATCCCATGCTTTTCGTTTTTCCAGAGGTGACCGCAGCAAATAGGCGGGATGATATATCACAATCAGCGGGATATTATCCAGTCTGTGTACAACACTTCGCAGTTTTGCCAAAGGAGCATCAGTTTTCAGCAAATTCTGTGCAGCAATCCGTCCTACAGCCAGAATAATTTTGGGTTGTACAAAAGCAATTTGGCGTTCCAGGTAGTCGGCGCAAGCAGTCACTTCATCGGCTCTAGGATCGCGATTTCCGGGAGGACGGCATTTAAGCACGTTGGCGATAAAAACCTGTTCACGGGACAAGCCTAAAGCACGTATCATTTCCGTCAACAGTTGCCCTGCCTTACCGACAAAAGGCTTACCTTCCAGGTCTTCGCTTTGCCCCGGCGCTTCTCCGATCAGCATCCAGTCCGCTTTTCGGTTGCCGCTGCCGAAAACCGTCTGCGTTCGAGTTTCGCACAACTGGCAACGATCGCAGGCAGCCACCTGACGCTCCAATTCCGCCCAACGCTCCATATTATCCTCATCGAAATCGCCTGCATTCACGACCGTGGCGTCGGGGACTGTCTGCGTAGTCTCGCGCACATCTGAGCCCTGGGGAAATCGAGTCTCCCAAACATCGATGCCCATCGCCTGCAAATATTGCAAACGGCTCTGTTCATCGATCACAGAATCGTGTGCCATCGGTCAAATCCGTTCAAACATTACCTTTTTGCGGGTGTTGTCGTTGCCGGGGCGATTGCAATTTATTGACGGCATTGATATACGCCTTAGCAGATGCAATTACGATGTCGGTATCGGCACCGAGACCGTTGACAATGCGCCCGGCCTTATCCAAACGCACGGTCACTTCGCCCTGGGCGTCAGTGCCGGTAGTAATATTATTAACCGAATACAATTCCAGGGTAGCGCCGGTTTTGACCAGGCTTTCGATCGCTTTCAAACTGGCGTCAACCGCACCACCGCCCGTGGAACAACCCGTCAACTCTTCGTTGCCCAAGCGAATTGTGACGGTGGCATTGGGCGTTTCGCCGGTCTCCGAACAGACCTTCAATGAGAGCAGCTTGACGTTCTCCTCCTCGGCGTCAAAACTTACTTCAGAGATCAATGCCTGCAGATCTTCGTCGAAAATATCGTGCTTTTTGTCGGCGAGTTGCTTAAAACGAGCAAAGGCGTCGTTCAACTCTTCTTCGCTGTGAAATTGGAAACCTAACTCATTCATCCGGCTTTTGAATGCGTTGCGACCGGAATGTTTACCCAGAACCATCCGGTTTGCCGACCAACCGACATCTTCCGCTTTCATGATTTCGTAGGTCTCGCGACTTTTCAAAACACCGTCCTGATGAATGCCTGATTCGTGAGCGAATGCATTGGCACCCACAATGGCTTTGTTTGGTTGTACCGGAAATCCGGTAATCGTAGACACCAGTTTGGAGCAAGTCATAATCTGAGTTGTGTCGAGCTGAGTGTAACAAGGGAAAATATCCTGACGCGTGCGCACCGCCATCACGACTTCCTCTAACGACGCGTTACCGGCGCGCTCACCCAAACCGTTGATGGTACATTCGATTTGTCTGGCTCCGTTCATGACTGCGGCCAATGAGTTTGCCACCGCCAAACCGAGATCATTATGGCAATGAACGGAAAATATCGCCTTATCGGAATTGGGTATGCGATTAATCAAATTGGCAATAGTTGCTCCGAACTGATGCGGGACACTGTAACCAACGGTATCGGGAATATTTAGCGTGGTTGCGCCGGCATCGATCACCGCCTCCAGAATACGACACAAAAAATCCTCTTCAGACCGTCCGGCGTCTTCCGGAGAAAATTCGACGTTGTCGGTATACTGCCGCGCTCTTTTGACTGCTCTAACGGCGTATTCGATCACTTGATCCGGCTCCATCCGCAGTTTCATCTGCATATGGATCGGCGACGTCGCAATAAACGTATGGATCCGCGAACTGCTTGCACCTTTCAAGGCCTCTCCGGCTCTATCGATATCTTTATCCAGTGCTCGGGCCAACCCACATACTGTGCTATCTTTAACAGCACCTGCAACCGCCTGAACTGACTCGAAATCACCGGGACTCGCCGCTGGAAAACCGGCCTCGATGACATCAACTTTCATGCGTTCGAGCGCTTTGGCGATCCTGACTTTTTCGTCGCGGGTCATCGATGCGCCTGGGCTCTGTTCGCCGTCACGCAAAGTAGTGTCAAAAATAATTAATTTGTCTTTCATGAGGGCTCCGTTCATGGAGAATCATCAACAATCAGGTTGACTGAAAAAACTGGTTTAATGGTTGATAGTTAATATTAAGATTCGCGCCCGTCAGGGCAAGAGTCTTAGTGGGAGGCGGAAAAGCGCACGCAAATTCACCGGTTCAAAAACCGACGTCAAAAAAACGAATGATTGCGTGGCGTTGACAGAAAAATTCATAGGGATAACTATACTTTATTGAGATATGACCGACAAGCAGCGATTATACATAGCCGGCACGAACTTTGAACATCAAGACTCCGACTTCCGATTTAGCCATTTTCTGCGCAATACCAGTGTAATCACCGGTCCCGAAACAGCATACCCGACTGCCAGCAGAAACAGCATCGTCTGCGGTTGTGCCATCACAAAACCGATCACCAGCATTATCGCAATCGCCACCACAAATGGTACTTTCCTTTTTGGGTCAATTTCTTTGAAACTTGAATAGCGAAAATTACTAACCATCAACAATCCAGTACAAATCGTCGTAATTAACACCAGATACTTGATGGCTTCGACGTCGTAACCGTATTCGATGCTAATCCAAAGCCCGCCGGCCAAAATAGCGGCGGCGGCCGGACTGGGTAGGCCCTGAAAATAACGCTTATCCGCCACCTCGACCTGGGTGTTGAAACGGGCCAATCTCAACGCACCTCCGGCAGCATGCACAAAAGCGGCAAAAAGTCCCAATTTTCCCAACGTACCGAAAGCCCACAAATACATGACCATTGCCGGTGCAATACCAAATGAAACCATATCGGACAAGCTGTCGTACTGCACACCGAATTCGCTCTGCGTGTTGGTCAGGCGTGCGACCCGGCCGTCAAGACCGTCTAAAATCATGGCTACGAACAATGAAATCGCAGCCGTTTCAAACCGCCCGTTGATAGCTGACGTCATTGCATAAAAACCAGCAAACATGGCTCCTGTCGTAAACAGATTGGGCAACAGATAGATTCCGCGATGACGCATGGTCGTTTTTTTCTGAGTCATAAATTTATACGCTATTTGTAAAAGCGTTCTCTAATTTCTGGAGATCAACATTGTACCGATTTATCTCGGCCGGCAAAGCGAAATTCACATTACATAAAAAAGCCCATCTACTAGACGGGCTTTTGGCTTTCGCTTAATGGGCAATCATCAATTAATGACTGACATCGACTCTGGCGCCCTTGTTTTGACCAATCTCAGCCAGTATTCGATTAAACCATTCCGTATCAATATCAAAAGGTTTACCGCCCTTGATGCGCGGAAATTCGATCGCACGCAGCACATTATTTTGGTCCTCATCATGGCCGATCACACCGGAGTCCCGACGGAAAGCGCATTCGACCGCCAAATCTGCGCAGGATTTAATCAAACGCATATCTTCTATATTGGCCGCTGACGCACGAGAGAAATAACCGGATTTTTGCACCAGCGTTTTTTCCGCCCCAATCATCTCGGCAAACTGTTCTGCAAACCATTTGCCAGGATTCACGGCATCGAGTTTGATATGACCGAAAGCGTCACGCGGTACTTCCTGCCCTTTCGCCTGCATTTCCTGGACAATAGCTTCCACACCGGCGCCTTCGGAAATAAAGATATTAACGCAATCGACCTTGTCCATCACATCCCGCAGCCGTTTCGCTTCGGCGGCCAAGTCGATTTCCATTTCGGGAATAAACACACCGTGCACTTCGAAAGCTGCTCGATCCAGACCGATCGAAGGCAACCACTCAGAACGATCCAGCAACTTGCGATACTCGAGAGCTGTCGCCGCAGTCAGCCAGCCGCAGTTACGTCCCATCACTTCATGCACGATCAGCATACGCGGGTTGGCGTTGTTTTCCGCTACGACATTCTGAAAGTATTGCGCGCCCTGTTCCGCTGCAGTCCATGCTCCCAATGACTGTTTGATCGGGAATACGTCGTTGTCGATGGTTTTGGGCAATCCGATTACGGTTAGTCCGTAATCGTTTTTCGCCAGAAAAGCAGCCAAATCGGCAGCAGCCGTGTTGGTGTCGTCACCGCCGATGGTATGAAGCACATCGACCCCGTCTTTTACCAGCTGATCGGCTGCTACTTTTTGTGGATCCTCGCCTTCCTTAACCAAACCGCGTTTAATGCAGTCCTTGACGTTGGTCAGCTTGACACGGCTGTTGCCGATCGCGGACCCGCCGAAACGCTGCAACAGCCCCGCATTACTGCGAACTTCAGTGGTTACCGAATAAAAATCGCCTTTCAACAGGCCTTTGTAGCCACCTCGGTAACAAATGATATCGATGCTGGGATCAATCTCGGTATAACGTTCGATCAAACTGCCGATGGCGGAATTTAGACACGGCGCCAAACCGCCCGCTGTCAGAATTGCAACTCTTTTTGGTTTGTTCATTTGGATGCTATCTCTAAAGAATAAAAGTTAAATCGTAGGATGGGCAAAGGCGCAGGCCAGAACCCATCGGGTCACATTCGAAAACGATGGGGCCCGTCGACGATTCGCCCCATCCTACGGATCTTTTAGTTTTTAGCCTTATCGACAATTTTATTGGCTTCGATCCATGGCATCATCGCGCGTAGTTTTGCACCAACCTGCTCAATCGGATGCTCCGCGTTCAAGCGGCGTCTGGCAGTCATTTCCGGATAGCCGGTCATGCCTTCCATGATGAAACGTTTCGCATAGTCGCCGCTTTGAATGTTTTTCAACGCTTCGCGCATCGCCCAGCGACTTTCTTCGTTAATCACTCTCGGGCCGGTAACGTATTCACCATATTCCGCATTGTTGGAAATGGAGTAATTCATATTGGCGATACCGCCTTCGAACATCAAGTCCACAATCAGCTTCAGTTCGTGCAAGCATTCAAAATAAGCCATTTCCGGCTCATATCCTGCCTCAACCAGCGTTTCGAAACCGGCTTTAACCAGCTCGACCGCACCGCCGCACAAAACCGCCTGCTCACCGAATAAATCGGTTTCAGTTTCGTCGCGGAAAGTCGTTTCAATGATACCTGAACGCCCGCCACCGATTGCGGAGGCGTAGGATAGGCAAATGTCTTTTGCCGTCCCGGAAGCATCCTGATGAATCGCTATCAGATCGGGGATACCACCGCCGCGGACGAATTCCGAACGCACGGTATGGCCCGGCGCTTTCGGTGCGATCATAATGACATCAAGGTCTGCGCGGGGCACGATTTGATTGTAAACGATTGCAAAACCATGAGCGAAAGCCAAAGCGGCACCTTGTTTCAAGTTCGGCTCGATCTCCTGCCTGTAAAGCTGAGACTGAAACTCGTCAGGCGTCAACACCATCACCACGTCGGCACTAGCTACAGCCTCTGGCACCGCTTTAACCGTCAGACCTGATGCTTCAGCTTTCGCTACCGAAGCTGAGCCCGCACGCAAACCGACCACAACATCGACACCGGAGTCTTTCAGGTTGTTTGCATGAGCGTGGCCTTGCGAACCGTAACCAATAATCGCTACTTTTTTGCCTTTGATAATTGAAAGGTCAGCGTCTTTATCGTAATAAACTTGCATGAATTTTCTCGTTTCCAGTTAAATAAATTTTCGTCACAGCGGACATGCGTCAATCAATCCGCTTATAAATGTAAACCTTTTTCGCCGCGCGATATGCCAGTCGGTCCGGAGCGCACCACTTCGATGATACTGTCTTCGGCCAACGCTTTGACAAAAGCGTCGAGCTTGTCGGAAGGCCCAGTCATTTCAACCACATAGCTATTCGCAGTCACGTCGATGATTTTTCCGCGAAAAATATCCGCCATGCGTTTGACTTCCTCGCGGGTAGCATCGGTCGTTTTGATTTTAACGAGCATCAACTCGCGCTCAACATGAACTGATTCGGCTAAATCGATCAACTTGACAACGTCAATCAGCTTATTGAGCTGCTTGGTAATCTGTTCGATAATTTGATCGTTGCCTCGCGTTACCAGCGTCATTCTTGACAAACTGGGGTCTTCGGTCGGCGCCACCGTCAAAGATTCGATATTGTAACCACGCGCCGAAAACAATCCTGCCACTCTAGATAAAGCACCGGCCTCGTTTTCAATCAGAATGGAAATAATGTGTCTCATTATGATAACTCCCTGTCCACCGGCGTACCGGGCGCCATTCTGAGCTTCATATCGTTATGCGCTTTACCCGCCTCGATCATTGGGTACACGTTCTCCGTTCTATCGGTGATGAAATCCAAAAATACAGTACGATCTTTCATTGCAAACGCTTGCTCCAGCGCACCTCTGACATCCTCCGGTTTTTCAATCCGTATACCGACGTGGCCGTATGCTTCGGCCAGCTTAACGAAATCCGGAATCGTATCCATGTAAGATTGCGAGTAGCGGCTTTCGTAGGAAAACTCCTGCCATTGTCTAACCATTCCCATGTAACGGTTATTTAGATTGATGATTTTTACCGGCGTATGATATTGCAAGGCCGTCGATAACTCCTGAATACACATCTGAATACTGGCTTCCCCAGTAATACAGGCGACATCGGCATCGGGAAAAGCAAGTTTAACGCCGATCGCAGCCGGCAAACCGAACCCCATTGTTCCCAAGCCGCCGGAATTGATCCAACGGCGCGGCTTGTCGAAATGATAATACTGAGCCGCGTACATTTGATGCTGACCGACATCGGAAGTAACGAAGGCATCGCCTTTGGTCACTTCATAGAGCTGTTCAACCACATATTGCGGTTTGATTGCTCGGCTTTCCCGGTCATACTCCAGACATTTGACGCTACGCCAGTTTTCGATATGGTTCCACCAAGTTTCCAAAGCGGTTTTCGACGGTTTCTTTTTGCCGGTTTTAATCAATTCGATCATTTGCTCCAGCACCGGTTTTACCTGACCGACGATCGGAATATCCACCATTACCGTCTTAGAAATGGAAGCCGGATCCACATCGATATGAATGATTTTGGCGTAAGGGCAAAATTCAGCTAATTTACCGGTCACCCGGTCGTCGAAACGAGCCCCAACCGCCAGTATGACATCGCTTTCATGCATCGCCATGTTGGCTTCGTAAGTTCCGTGCATTCCCAACATGCCGACGAACTGTTTGTCGGTCGCAGGATATGCGCCCAACCCCATCAATGTCTGGGTAATCGGATATCCCAGCGTTTGGGTCAACTCAATCAGTTCTTTGCTGCCTTCACCAAGCACCACGCCGCCGCCGGAATAAATCATCGGCCGCTTGGCTGCCAATAAAAGATCAACCGCTTTCTTAATTTGTCCCTTGTGCCCAGTCACTGCAGGATTGTAGGAACGCATCGATATTTTTTTAGGATATTTGTACGCAACCTTAATATTGGGATCGGTAATGTCTTTAGGAACATCAACCAAAACCGGTCCGGGCCGCCCCGTCGTCGCAACGTAAAACGCTTTTTTGATTGTTTCAGCCAAATCGGCAACATTCTTGACCAGAAAGTTGTGTTTAACGCACGGGCGGGTAATGCCAACCGTATCCACTTCCTGGAAAGCATCGCTGCCGATAACCGGAGACGGTACTTGCCCGGAAATAATCACCATCGGAATCGAATCCATATAAGCGGTAGCGATGCCTGTCACCGCATTGGTCGCGCCTGGACCGGAAGTCACCAACACCACACCGGGCTTGCCGGTTGCGCGCGCATAGGCGTCTGCCGAATGGGCTGCTGCCTGTTCATGTCGGACCAGAATATGTTTGACATCCTCTTGGTGAAAAATCGCATCGTAAAGATGCAAGACCGCACCACCCGGATAACCAAAAATATATTCCACGCCTTCATCTTTAAGGCAGCGAACGATTATCTCTCCACCACTGAGTTCCAATTTAACATCCTCAAAAAACTGACTAAACTTTAATCTACAGCCTTAACAGTAAAATGACCGATTAAAGCACTCGGTTTTATTTTACGAAAAGGTTAGCTAAACTACTGGGTTTAGCAAAACTCGTCAAGAAAAGCGATTATTTTACTAGCTTATGATTCAATATTGAAATTTTCTTGAAAATCCACAGAATTAGTGATTGTTAACGGCCCCGTACCGAACGGTCATTCTTCAGCCCGCTTACATTCAGTCCATGTCTCGATCAAACCCCACTTCCGCCCAAAAATTACGTAATATATTAAACCGACCGGGGCTGCTGGTGATGCCCGGCTGCCACGACGCCATATCAGCGAAACTCTGCCAGCAAGTAGGTTTTGAGACTGCTTTCATGAGCGGTTTTGCCGTTTCTGCCAGTCGCCTGGCTCAACCCGATACCGGTTTGATTTCATATGCCGAACTTTTGGATCAAGGGCGCAATATTTGCAGTGCGGTCTCCATCCCGATCTGGGGTGACGGCGACACCGGTTTCGGTAATGCCATCAACATCAAACGCACCGTTCAAGGCTACGCCGATGCCGGATTTGCCTGCATCATGCTGGAAGATCAGATTGCCCCGAAACGTTGCGGCCACACCAAAGGCAAAGCCGTCGTCGGCCGCGAGGAGGCGACGATGAGAATCCAGGCAGCCGTAGACGCCAGAAATGAAGGTGCCGACATTCTGATCATGGCCCGCACTGACGCCCGCGCCACGCATGATCTGGATGAGGCGATTACCCGGGCTAAACTTTTCCAGAACCTCGGAGCCGATATCAATTTTCTGGAAGCGCCGGAAAGCGAAGAGGAAATGCAACGCTATTGCGACGAGGTACCCGGCTATAAAGTCGCCAATCTAATCGAGCACGGTAAAACGCCGATACTGTCGCACGAACGCCTGGAGGAAATGGGATATAAAATAGCCGTCTACCCGTTGACCTTATTGAACGTCTCGATTCAGGCCATGCAAAAGGCTCTGGACGATATTAAAAAAGGCCGAAATACTAAAGTCATGGATTTCGACCAACTGACGAAAACAGTTGGGTTTGAAGACTATTATCAACAGGAACAGCGCTATCGGTTAAACAATGAGTAATCAAATTTCCGACGCGGACGATGACCGCACCCGCATTGCGGCCTCTGCAAGGAAGCCGACCACCGTCGGCGACCGTATCGACGAACGCCTGACAATCGAGGGCATTATCGGCGAAGGCGGCATGGGACGAGTGTTCCTCGGCTATGACGAAACCATAGGCCGCAGGGTTGCAGTCAAAGAATTGCTGGATTTCGGCGATGCAGAAGACAAAACCCAGAGCATTGTTCCGAAAGAAATCAGAAACACCTTTTTGCACGAAGCGAAATTGACCGGCAAGCTGGAACATCCCGGCATCATTCCGATTTACGAGCTAGGACGCCAGGAGCAGGATGCTCCTTACTACGTCATGCGCTATGTCAGGGGCAAAACACTGGAAGACTTGTTACAAAACTGCGCTCAACATCCGCCTTACGAACAACTGAGCGAACGCCTGAAACTACTGGATGTTCTTATTGATGTCTGCGAAACATTGGCCTACGCCCATGCCAAAGGCGTCATTCATCGCGACCTGAAGCCAGGTAACGTCATCAGCGGCGAATTCGGCGAAACCATCGTACTGGATTGGGGACTGGCACAGGTGCTCGACGACACGGACAATACCTATTTCTTCCGGGAAGCCCAAAGCCATCAACGCGATACGCTGAATGACACACTCAGCACCGAAGCGCTCGGCACCCCCGGTTACATGGTGCCGGAACAATTTTACGGCAATGCGGACAAAACTAGCGACGTCTACAGCCTAGGGGTAATTTTATTCCGCCTACTCACCGGCAGATTGCCTTACAGTGGCGGCTTCGATAGGATCCGGGAAACCATCGACAGCGATGCACCCTCGCCCGCCCCGCAAAAGTTCGAAAAGTCCGTACCTCCGGAGTTGGCCGCGATCTGCAACAAGGCGATGCATAAAAACCGTCATCAACGTTTCGCCGACGCCAAAGCCATGGCCGATCAACTCAGGGCATTTCGAGACGGACGCATCGTCAATATATACGCCTACAGCCGCAAGGAATTATTGCGCCGTTTTTTGTCTAGAAACAAACCATTGGTGTTCATGACGCTAGCGCTTTTGGGTGCCATACTAACCGGCGCCGGCTTCTCGGTACATTATGCGATAAAAATGCAGCAGGCTAAAAACAAAGCGGAGAAATCCCTAATCACCGTTACTTCGTTCAGCGAAACATCGCAAAAACAAGCGCACATCATCGCCTCCGCTATCGCACAGGGCACCAGCCAGTTATTCTCTGATTTGCATGCCGCCGCGCAGAAGTTGGCAACCACTGATTTGAGCGACCCGGCTACCAGTAGGACGATTTTAGCGAATTTGCATAGCCAATATCCGAAATTCGACAGCTTCATCGTTAAAGCGGCCGCGGACATATCGTCTATTTCGTCATCGAGTTGGAAAAACAGCAGTCAGGAATTTTCCGCGCCGATGGCGGAAATGCAAAACCAACAATTAAGTTTGTTCTTTCGGGTGCCGATCGAGCAAAACCAAGGCATCCAATATCTGCTCGAAGCCCGAATGAACCCGGTCAAGGCGCTGCCGGACCTGTTCCCAATGATGCCGGAGTTGCCGGAGCACCCGCGCGACATCTGGATTATGGCCGAAGACGGTCTGATCGTTTATGACCGTGACAGCCGCTACTTGGGTACTAACCTATTTCTCGATCCGCAAAGCCAAGCATCGCCTTCCCTACTAGCGTTCGGCCGGTTAACACTGACCGACGAAGACGGTATCGGTTACTATTCCTTCAACAAAAACAACCATGAAATATACAAAATAGCCGCCTGGGAGAAAATCCCTTTCAGTCCCTCACGAAGCTGGATCGTCATCGTCAATTACACTTACATGAATGAAACGGCCGGCGACACCGCCGCCCCAAACTGACGGAAAATATCCAGCTTACAAATGAAAGATCCAATCGCGGTGAGCGTTGCGTTCCTATACTGAAAGTTCGACTTCGTAACCGCCGTATTTACGAATATTGATCACGCCACTATCGAAAATCAGATATTGGCCCTTGATACCCTGCAACACGCCGGAAACTTCGGCGTGCTTATCGAAATTAAACGATTTCACTTTCGTCGGGTAAACCTCGACAGGATAGTCAATAGTAACGACTTCCGCATCCGGCAAATATGCCATGGTCTGGCCACCAAAACGCTGAGCAAGATCAGCCAGCTCGGTTTCGCATTCAATCAGCAATTCATCCCGCATGGCGGCTAAATCAAGTGCTTCCGTCTGATTTTTTAACATGCGCTGCCAACTGGTTTTGTCACTTACATGATTAGCGATAATCACCTCGACCAAACCGGAAAGATGACGCGATTGAACTTTTAGAACAGGCAAAGCCTGCACAGCCCCTTGGTCGATCCAACGGGTCGGAATCTGTGTCTGCCGGGTAATTCCGACCTTGACTCCAGAAGAATTAGCCAAATAAACATAATGCGGCTGAAAACAGAATTCATCCGCCCATTCCGGCTCTCTACAGGTTCCCTTATCATAATGGCAAGTTTCAGGTTTCATAATGCACATATCGCACTGTGCCAATGAGGTAAAGCAAGGGTAACAATACCCTTGATTAAAACTTTTGTTAGTTTTCCGATTGCAATGGATACAAAAAATCTGCCCGGAATGGCGTAGAGTCAGTTTTTTCCCCAATAACGGATTCAGTTCGACCAGTTCATCGGACAAAGGCAACCGGTAGGTGACAGGACTGGTTAATTCTGTTTTCATTTTCCGTAAACAACCTAACACCTAAATCCCCCTTTTTATTCGTTAACAACTGATATAATGGCATTATTTTGTTTTTGATTCAAAAGAGGATGTCAATGTCTTTTGCCAAAGTCGCCCCGGGAATCAGCGTACCGGACATCATCAATGTCGTTATCGAGATACCCGCTTTCAGCGATCCGGTTAAATACGAAGTGGACAAATACAGTGGAGCGTTAACCGTGGACCGCTTCATGGGAACGGCAATGCAATATCCGAGTAACTACGGTTATATCCCTCAAAGTCTTTCCGAAGACGGCGACCCGGTCGACGTCATGGTCATCACCCCGGCACCGCTGTTAAGTGGCTGCGTAGTCAAATGCCGACCTATCGGTGTTTTACAAATGACCGACGAAGCCGGCCCGGATCCGAAATTACTGGCTGTACCCGTTCCTGAGCTGACGCCTTATTACAACCACGTCGTCAGTTATCGCGATATCCAACCTGACAAACTGGCAAAAATTTCCCACTTTTTCGAGCATTACAAAGATCTGGAAGAAGGAAAATGGGTTAAACTCGACGGTTGGGCCGGGGTCGACGAAGCCAAAAGGGAAATTAGTGATAGCATCGAGCGTTACGAGAAATTGATTAAGCAACCATCTTTGTAATACGCAAAGGAGATGTCATGATGACACTGACCGGTAGTATCCGTCGGTGTTTTTCTCCACCCAGCGCTCCCCACCCGCACTCAACAACTCTTTCTTCCAGAACGGCGCCTGCGATTTTAACGCTTCCATAATATAGCGGCAGGCATCGAACGCATCGCCACGATGGGAACTCCAAACCGCAACTAAAACGATCGGTTCATCAGGCAACAGTTTGCCAACCCTATGCACCAATAACGATTCCAGTACCGACCATTTTTCCGCCGCGCGCGCAACGATATTTTCCAATTGTTTTTCGGTCATACCGGGATAATGTTCGAGAGTCATACCCTGAACCTCGTCGCCCTCATTAAAGTCGCGCATGGTACCGATAAAAACATTGGTAGCACCATATTTTCCTGATAAATGACTGATCTTAGCTTGATGAGTTTGAATCTCCCGCCAGGGGTCGAAAGCACTGTCAAAGACTTTAATTACCATCGTTTTATCCTCCCGTTACCGGCGGAAAAAATGCCACCTCGTCACCCTCTTTTACCGACGCATCAAGGGTAACATACTCCATATTCACAGCCGCCAATACGTTGCCCGGCAAATTTATTTGTGGATTCGCTTTAATCCATACATCCCTCACGCAAACTATGTCTTCAGCCGATAATTCATCCTCGGCACGCTGCAATCGGTCTTTCAAACTGGCAAAATAGCGCACTTTAATCGACATCAATCTTTACTCGATAATAGAATAACATTAAACAATAGCTCTAATTTTAACCGACTATGGCGCAATTAACGCATTTTAATCAAGCCGGCGAAGTCCACATGGTAGACGTCGGCGACAAAGCAATCACTCAACGAACGGCTATTACCGCAGGCTATATCGCAATGCTGCCTGAAACATTGAAACTCATCATGTCCGGCACCCATAAAAAAGGTGATGTGTTAGGTACGGCGCGTATCGCCGGCATCATGGCCAGTAAAAAAACAGCCGACTTGATTCCGTTATGCCACCCCTTACCGATCACCCATGTAGACATCAAACTAACTCCCGAACCGGAACAACATCGCGTCCATTGCCTGACTACCGTTAAAACCAACGGTCAAACCGGCGTTGAGATGGAAGCGTTGAACGCAACCCAGGTGGCTTTGCTGACTATTTACGACATGTGCAAAGCGGTGGATCGAGGCATGGTGATCCAATCCGTACGATTGCTGGAAAAGGACGGAGGCAAATCCGGCCATTGGCAACGCAGCAAGGCATGATGCTTACAGCATGAATTACTTCTCCGATGCGTTACTTGCCGCCTTCCGACTTATACTGCAATTCGACCCCGAAATCTTACAAATCGTTCAGACATCGTTGGAAATCTCCTTGCAAGCCACACTGTATGCGGCCCTAATAGCGATACCACTGGGAATCCTAGTCGCCATCACCGAATTTTACGGCAAGCGGCCTTTACAACACTTGCTCAATACTCTGATGGCGATGCCCACCGTAATGATCGGCCTGATATTCTACGGATTACTCAGCCGACGCGGATCTTTAGGCGAATGGGGGATACTTTATACCGAAAGCGCCGTCATCCTTGGCGAAACCGTGCTGATATTACCATTGCTGATGAACATGGCCATCGTTGCAGTCGAATCGAACGATCCGCGAATGTTGACCGCATTACAAATCATGGGCGCTAAGACCCGCCAGCAAATCCTGCCGATTTGCGGAGAATTGCGCTTCGCCCTGCTGGCCGCAGTCATCACCGCTTTCGGCCGAGCCATCGGCGAAGTGGGAGCAGCCATGATGCTGGGCGGTAACATCCAGGGAGCAACCCGCACTATGACTACAGCCATCGCGCTGGAAACCAGCAAAGGCAATTTCGAATTGGGCTTGGCCTTAGGCATCGTATTGCTGCTCATTGCCTTCGGCATTAATTTCGCGTTGCAATATCTGAAGTCAAAGCACTAAGGCTTGAGTTTTCTTCGACCAACGCGCGATTTTCGTTTCGTGCAATCGCCTCGGCAATCCAGCGTAAACCGTCATTTTTTAACTTTTTCCTTGGCGTATGCATTATAAAATTGCCGAGCCGTCCTTCCGCTTTTTGCCGCCCGCATGGACGCAAAATCCAATGCTGCCCGATGCAGTTCATCCCGGTCTCCGTCGAAGTCGATAAAATAGTTATCGATAATCTCAAGAAAGGCTTCGGTTTTCTGCGGATAAAACGAAAGCCACAAACCGAAACGATCAGACAGGGAGATTTTTTCTTCGATGGCATCAGAATAATGCACTTCGCCATCCACAAGCCGTGTATCGAGATTATCACTCATTTTTTCCGGTAACAAATGCCGTCGGTTCGAAGTTGCATAAAGCAGCACGTTCTCAGGAGGCAATTCAATCGAACCTTCCAGCACGCTTTTTAAGGCCTTGTATTGCGTCTCACCAGCCTCGAACGAAAGATCGTCGCAAAAAATAATAAAGCGCAGCGGCAGTTCGCGGATGTCGTCGACAATCTCCGGTAGATAAATCAGATCCTGCTTATCGACCTCGACAATGCGCAACCCTCGTTGCTTATATTGGTTCAACAGCGCTTTGATTAACGACGATTTGCCGGTACCGCGCGCGCCCCACAATAAGGCGTTGTTGGCCGGTTTTCCATCCAGAAATCGCTCCGTATTTTCGACTAACTGCCGTTTTTGTATGTCTATGCCCAGTAAATCGTCCAGTCTGATCGGATCTACCTGCTTGACTGGGCGCAAATACGCCTTACGTTGACGCCAAATTGCCGCGAAAGTCACGTTCCAGTCGATCATCAATTATCCCCTTCATTCTTCATACTTTAGTCATATTCATCATACAATTAATACGAAATTCCTTTAATCAAGTGCACCGAAAGTGAAGCGGGGCATTTTCTTTAGCGGCGTTGGCGTCATTCCAACTATTCGAAAACAAACATCTGACCAAAGCCGAAGATATCAATTGAATTAAGCTTTTTCACCGATTACGCTTGCTGGTTGTTTAATGGCAATTTTGTTATAACCCCAAACAAAGCGAGTCATGCTATTGCAAGGAGAGCTCGAGCATCACACGCCGGAATAATATAAAAGAATACCAAAATGAACGATAGTAACCCCAACAACGACGAGGATGTTATTTGCTCTTGCAGCGGAACGACTCAAGAAAAAGTCAAACAACTGATCGAAAGCGGCGTCGATGATCTGGATAGAATATCCAGAATTACGGGCGCCTGTTCCGGTTGCGGCGCTTGCGACGCACCGATTCAGGAACTGTTAGCTGAGCACGGAAAATAGTTCGGAAAAACCATGAGCCGCCTAAAAATCGTTTCCGGTGGTCAAACCGGTGTCGATCGTGCCGCTTTGGATGCCGCTCTGGAAACCAATACGGCTTGCGGCGGCTGGTGTCCGCAAGAAAGACTGGCCGAAGATGGCATTATTCCTAATCGTTACCCGGTCACTGAACTGCCCGACGCCGGTTATCCTGAGCGGACCTTACAAAATGTCATCGATAGCGACGGCACCGCAATTATCTATTTCAATCACCTCACCGGTGGAACAGCTGAAACACGGGATTTTTGCCTCAACCTCAACAAACCGCATGCGCTTATCGATGCGACCTTGTATTCACCTCGGCAAACTGCCGAGCAAATCAGCCGGTTCGTCACCACCTATTCAATCTTTACATTGAACATCGCGGGTCCCAGAGCCAGCGAACATCCCTCCGCTTACGTGTATGCCTTACGAGCATTGACATTGTTTCTGCAGAGCGCTGAATCTAAAAGTACCTCATCTGAATGAGGCAATGTCCAACAAAAAACCGCTTTACCCTGTTTTAATTGAGATCCGTCGAGAATGTCGCGCCCGCCTTGCAAACCTTCGCGCCTGTCTCGCGGCTGACCACTTTCGACCACTTCTTAAAAAGTCCGCCTCCCGTTTTAACCCGATACTGAACCCGAACTTTAGTTTTATCTCCGCCAACTTTCTGTAAACGCAGCTTTTTAGTCCAGGTTTTACCGTCCGAAATCTTTTGGTTTCTAATAATTTTGGAACGCCACCGTTTGTTTTGATAATCGTAAAAATCGACATCGATAATTTTGATTTCCTTTCCGGTACGATTTCTAGCCCGAACGGTCACCCCTTTGCATCCCGGAGTAAAGTCGGGCGACGGCAAACCAACCAATTTAAATGTCCGCGTTGCACTAACCGATCCCGCATTAACTTCTGCTCCCGCCCCTGCGGATGCCGAAAAGCTCTCGCAACGCGGATTGGAGCCGGAACTCAGTCCAACCGCACCGCCCGCTCCGCCCAATGCTTTCAAAGACACAGAGAAACTCTTTCCCTTTCCGCTCAGTTTATCCGCACGTCCATAATAAGCGGTTACTACGCCATTCCCGCCAAAACCGGCCTGCGTGCCAACACCTGCGCCAACCGTGCCGTAGAACGTCGGATCGCTAAGATCCAGATTGGTGGCCACAAAGGCCTCGCCGGAACCGCCGATTATTGCCGAAACCTCACCCGAAACGCCAAGCGAAATCGACTTAAATCCTTTCTTACGGACGGTATTGATAAGGTTAGTCAATTGACTCTTACATGCCGCTGCTTCAAATATCGATTTCGCATCTTCCGCTCTTCTAGCTTTTAAAGCTTTCTTCAAGGCATTGAAATTACGAAGTCCAGCTTGGCAGGCGCCATACTTAAGCATGGCTGACCCCATGGGTTTAAAATCCCGATAACAGTTCTTGCCGATTTGAGCCACGGTATTGCCGGCACGCCGTGCAAGATCACCTGCAAAAGGAGGAGGTGGTGAGACTTCGTCCGATTCAGGCACATCATCACCTTCTTCGTAATCGTAATCATCCTCAGCTCCGCCGTCTCCTCCTTCGTAATCGTCCTCGACTCCGCCACCGCCAGAATTATCGAGTTCAACCGGCAGAAGCCGATAACTCGCCGGGCCCAAAGCGCTGGCAACGAACACATCCAACGCTCCGTCAGCGGCAGGTTTCGCCTGCCACTTCCCCATCAACGGCAAGTCTTCGCCGGTATACCCTCCCATTCCGTCCGGCTGAATATTCCTAATAACCACCATGTTGGGTTCTATCTGCAACGTAAACAAATGCAACCAACCATCTACCGCATACGCTCGCCCACCTTCGATGCGAATATTCTTACTTATGGTCGACACACGCCAAACTCCGTCGATATCGGTAGCTTCGGTGCGCGGAACGCTATCGGCCATCGGCAAAAAAGCCCGAATCGGTTGTGCTGGCTGCGTCACGCAGGCAGTGATCACCAACGACAGAGAAAATATCGCAAAAAGACGGTAGACCGCTCGAAAAATGTCGTAATCCGAAAGATCGATATTGTTGCAAGTCGTCTTGCCGTTAAGAGGAGTCATTGTTGTTATTTTGTCCATTGGAAGTACGCCTGTTCGGTCTATCGCTCAATTAGCATGGCAATTTCAGCAATGAAATCGTCATTTGCTTTGCTAGTGAGCCGATTTAAAGATAATCACTCCAATTCATATTACCATCGCCGCTTTCTTAGGAATACCTTAAAAATTGACTTTCCAATGAATATGAAGGAAACAGCATAAAAATAAATCATTGAATTATTTTAGACTAGAAACTGGTTGAATATACCTCGAATGAACGC